>NZ_VSZV01000129.1:0-2119 GCF_008919455.1 Rhizobium sp. PEPV16 | reverse complement strand
GGGCCGGGCATCTTTGCGCCAGGATCAGAGGCGATCGGCTCGGACGCACCAAGAGGTATGCCCGTCGCCAATCGCCTCTGCCCTGACGAAAACCTGCTCCGGCAGAATGTTTCAATCTAACCCGGAAAGGCTCTAGAGCCCGCCCTGCTCCCTGAGGAAGCTGACGATCGAGCTGACGCCGTCGCCGCGCTTCATGTCGGAGAAGACGAAGGGGCGCGAAGCGCGCATACGCGTCGCATCCCGGTCCATCACTTCGAGATCCGCGCCAACATAGGGCGCCAGATCCTTCTTGTTGATGACGAGCAGGTCCGACCGGGTGATGCCAGGCCCGCCCTTGCGCGGGATTTCCTCGCCCTGGCAAACGGAGATGACATAGATGGTGATATCGGCAAGATCGGGCGAAAAGGTCGCCGCCAGATTGTCACCGCCGGATTCGATGAAGACGACGTCGAGATCGGGGATCCGCTGGTTCAAGCCGGCGATCGCCTGCAAATTGATCGTCGCATCCTCGCGGATGGCTGTATGCGGGCAGCCACCCGTTTCGACACCGACGATGCGGTCCGAAGTCAATGCCTGCATGCGCACCAGCGCCTCGGCATCCTCTGTCGTGTAGATATCGTTGGTGACGACGGCGACGGAATAGTCGTCCCGCATCGCCTTGCAGAGCTTTTCCGTCAGCGCCGTCTTGCCGGAGCCGACCGGCCCGCCGATGCCGACACGCAAAGGTCCGTTTCTTGATTTCATATGCCTTACTCCAATCGAACCCCGATGATAGCGAAGCCGCCCGCCCGCGCCACCGTCAAATGACGCAGCCGCAGCGATAATTTCGGACAATCACGAACGGAACAGCCGTGTCGCCTGCGTCTCGTGGCGCAGGCTGGCAATATCGGCCTGCACTGTCGCCGAACCCAGATCGTCGAGCGTCGAGGCTGCCGCCCGCCGGGCGACCTCCGCGATACGGTCTTCCAGACCGGCAAGAACGGCGAGGCCATCCCGTTGCCCGGCGACACCGAGGCGGATACCTGATGAAACCGCTTGTGAGACATAGGCATGCAGGAAGGCGGCGAGCGCCTTCTCGGGCCCTATGCCATGGGCGCCCGTCACCGCCCCGACCGCAATGGGATACGCGACCCTGTCAGGTAGCCGCTCGAACACCCCGTCGGGCCAGGCCCGCGCCGCTGCGAGGAAAGCCTCACCGAGCAACATCGTTTCCTGATGCCGCTCGCGTGATCCGGCCAGCGCCTCGGCGAGTGCAGCGACTTCGGCAAGGCGTGCGGGTTCTGCCTGTTGCCTGTGGCTTTCGGCCAGAAGCACCGCATCGTTCCAGGCCGAACCATTCCCGACCAGCGTGCCGATCCAGGCCGCAAGCGAGGTCGCATCCGTAACGAGCCCGTCGGCCACGGCCCGCTCCAGCCCGCCCGAATAGGCAAAGCTTCCGATAGGAAAGGCCGGCGAGAGCCATGCCGTCAGGCGCAGCAATGCCTGCAGCTCGCGATCCCTGGTCATCAAGACTCAGTCGTGCTTGTGGTCATGATCATGACCGCGATCGTGGCGGTGCTCATGCTCATGCTCGTAGCCATGTTCGTGATCGTGGTCATGGCCGTGATCATGCCCGTGGTCATGCCCGTGGTCATGATTGTGATCGTGGTCATGCCCATGCGAATGCCCGCCTTGGGAATGATAGGCGCCGCGCGCCGGCTGGAACGGCTCGTCGATCTCGAGGACGACGGCGCCGAGGCCCTGCAGCATGGCGCGGATGACATGATCGCGGAGGATGACGATGCGGTCTTCCTCGATCTGCGCGGCAAGATGCCGGTTGCCGAGATGCCAGGCGAGCTCGACCAGATGGGTGCGGTCGCGACCGCGGATTTCGAAGAGTTTCTCGTCGGCGGCGAGGATCTCGATCAGTTCGCCGTCGTCGCGCACCAGCAGGTCGCCATTGGCGAAAAGCACCGGATCCTTGAGATCGAGCATGACCATCTCACCATTTTCCAGATGCAGCAGCTTGCGGCGCAGATGGCGCAGATCATGCGGCAGCTTGACCTGGGCGATTGGGTGGGAGGAAGGGGTTCCGGCGGGAAGATAGGAGGTGACGCGCTGCATGACATGTCCGTTTTTC
>NZ_VSZV01000082.1:0-3114 GCF_008919455.1 Rhizobium sp. PEPV16 | reverse complement strand
CCTGATGCGGCTGGAGGGCCGGCCGACGATCGTGGGCGCCGTCGCCATCAACGAGGTTGCCGGGGGACAGCAGCAGCCGATGCGGCAATTCCTGATCGTCGTGCGATTTATCGATGGTGCGGCGTTGGATGAATTGAGCCGGGAACAGGGCCTTAACGGCGCCCGCTTCGCGCGCACGGCCGATGCAGACGAAAACGAGGTTGCGTTCCAGATCGACGCCACGGCAAACGGCGAACCGATCGGCTTCATCGTATGGCGGCCCGATCTTCCAGGTTCGAGGGTGATCGGCCGATTGATGCCGGCGCTTTCAGTTGCCGCCTTGGTGATCGCGATCCTGTTCTCGGTCTTGCTGGTGCGCCTGCGAAGCAGTCTCGGCGAGTTGAGGAAAAGCGAGCTGCATGCACGGCAGCTTGCCCTGCATGATGTGCTGACCGATCTTCCCAACCGCGCTTTGTTTGCGATGAGGTTCGACGAGTGCCTGGCCGAGACGCAGAATTCGACCGAGCGCTCGGCAGTCGCACTTCTCGACCTCGACCGCTTCAAAGCCGTGAACGACACATTCGGCCACGCCGCCGGCGATGAACTCATCAGGATGGCCGCGGAGCGGATCCGCTCCTTGCTTCGTCCGGGCGACACGCTGGCCCGGCTTGGAGGCGACGAATTCGCCCTGCTTCTCCGGGACATCAAAGATCATGACCACGTTTTGCCGGCAATATGCGAAGCGATCGTTGCCGAACTTGGCAAGCCCTTCCCGCTTTTAAGGGGCGAGGCGGTCGCGCGCGTCGGCGGCTCCATCGGCGTGACCGTCGTGCCGGACGCCGGGCGGAATGCCGATGACATCATGCGCTACGCCGACGTCGCGCTGTACGAGGCAAAGATGGGCGGCAGAGGCCAGTGGCGTCTTTATTCACCGTCCATGGACGGCGGCAGGAATGCGCGCGACATTCTCAAGAACGAATTGCGCGAAGTTCTGGCCAAAGGCACCGCCTCAGACGCTGACGGTCCGCAATCCGATCCGATTGTAAACGGGCCGGGCTTCGGATCGCTCGAGGTCTATTACCAAACGGTCCATCGCGCTGAGGCAGGATACGCGGCGTCGGGCGCGGAGGCACTCGTGCGCTGGCGTCACAGTCAGCGCGGACTGTTGACGCCTGCCAGCTTCATCCCTGTCGCCGAGGAGGGCGGGCTCATCGACGCTCTCGGTTTCTGGGTCCTGCGCGAAGCCTGCAGAGCCGCCTGCGAATGGCCGGAAGACACGTTCGTTGCGGTCAACGTGTCTCCTGCCCAGCTGAGAAGGCCACATTTCGCCGAGGAAGTCTTCGCCGTTCTTGAGGAGAGCGGCCTGCAGCCGTCCCGGCTCGAGCTCGAGCTTACCGAATCCTCGCTCATCGAGGATAATTCGGACGTTTATACGGTGCTGAAGTCACTGCGCAGTCGGGGTGTTCAGGTTTCGCTGGATGATTTCGGAACCGGCTATTCATGCCTCAGCCACCTGGTGCGTTTCGATATCGACCGCATCAAGATCGATCGTTCATTCGTCTCGCAGCTCGGCACGAAAGCAAACGGGGCGGCAATCATCGGCGCCATCGTCGCGCTCAGCCGCAATCTCGGTATCTCGACGACGGCTGAAGGGGTCGAAACCGAATATCAACGCGACTTTCTGGCCGCCCTTGGCTGCACCGACCTCCAAGGCTACTTCTTCTCCAAACCGGTTCCTCTGCACGAACTTGACTGCTTCCGGAAAGCTGGGAGCACCGCCGGATTGTTGACGATTGCTCCAGGCGCCGTCGCGTAAGGGGCTTCTGATCTTCCGCTGGTCAGGGGAACTTTCGCCCCGTGCGACAGTTGACGCCCCGAAGAGCGGATGGAGGATCTGATGGGCGAGGTCGGCGAGTGGCGGCACCTTTGCGTCGACGTGCAGCGGATGTTTGCCGAAGACACACCGTGGCACGTCCCCTGGATGGCGCGGGTCTCCCCCCAGATCGAAGAGTTGGCCGGGCGGCACCCGTCGCGAACGATATTTACTCGCTTCCTGCCACCCGAGCGTGCGGACGACATGCCGGGGAAATGGCGGGACTATTACCGGAAATGGTGGATGATGACGGGCGAACATCTTCCGCGCGACTTGATCGATCTGGCTTCATCGCTGGCGGCGTTGGTTCCGCCGGCAAGGTATTTCGACAAACGCACATACTCCCCTTGGATCGATGGTCGCCTTCATACGCTCCTTCAGTCGGAACGGGTCGATACGCTGGTTATCTCAGGCGGTGAAACGGATGTTTGCGTGCTTGCCACGACGCTCGGCGCGATCGATCTCGGCTATCGTGTCATCGTGCTGAAAGATGCCGTCTGCAGCGGCGCCGACGATACGCATGACGCGTCACTGGAACTTCTGCACGATCGGTTTTCCGTGCAGCTCGAACTCATCGAGACCGAAGAATTTTTGAGGGGCGTTGGTTAAAGCATGTCGCGCAAAACTGTTCGGCGGTTTTGCGCGAACGACATGGTCTTGGCCCATCCGGCCAATTGCCAGAGATGACCGAGAGGTCGGTCTCAGCGTTTGCCGATCGACGGACTGAACACCATGAGGCTCAGGATCTCAAAGAGCACCTGTGCTGCGGCGTGCGCCGTGTTGGTCGTTGCGTCATATTGCGGGGCAACTTCGACGACGTCACCGCCCACTAAGTTGATCCCTTTCAGCCCGCGTATCAGCTCAAGGACTTCACGTGTAGTCAATCCACCGACCTCGGGCGTGCCCGTGCCGGGCGCAAAGCTCGGATCGAGGCTGTCGACGTCGAAGGAAAGATAGGTCGGGCCGTCGCCGACGATGGATTTTGCTTTGGCAATGACGGCCGCAATCCCCATTCCGCTGATATCCTCTGCGTGGATCACGGTCATTCCCGACGCATAGGAGAATTCCCACAAATATTCCGCCGAACCACGAATGCCAATCTGGATCGTCCTTGTCGGATCGAGCACGCCGTCCAGCACCGCATTGCGGAACGGCCCGCCGTGATGAAACTTCGTCTGATCGAAGGCGCCGCTTGTATCGCAATGGGCATCGATATGAATGAGTCCGACCGGCTGCTGCCGACCGATGGCCTTCAAAATCGG
>NZ_VSZV01000023.1:0-828 GCF_008919455.1 Rhizobium sp. PEPV16 | reverse complement strand
CGGCGCTTGCAAGGCGGGCTTCCATTGAGGACGGCGTTCGTTCGTTCAAAGCCGTGCTTCGCCTGACCCCAAGACGGGCATCCTTAAGGAGAGGCAAAAAGAGAGGCTTCATCCAGCGGTATCGCTTCTCCGTTTGAGCGTCCGCCAGCATGAGCAGTTGAGCCTTGTCATCGACGACAAAGGCCTGATCGTAGCCGAAGGCAGACATCGCCGTCTGGCTGATCGCACTCCCGGCTGCCGCCGTCAAAACGGCATCGAGGCTGGAGGAGCCTTCGGTCGCCAGGGCGGCAGGATAAACACGTGCGAGGTAACCATTGCCGAACTGCCCGATAACATGTGCGACTTGATCGACCTGTTCCCGCAGGCGGGCATTCACAAGCTGGCGCTGTCGATCAAGGGCGGCAGCGTCGCTCTCGGTTCCTGCCCAGAGCGCCGATAGCACGACGAGTCCGATCGCTCCAAGCCCGCTGACGGCAATCAGAAACAGAATTCTTCCCGAAGCGATCCAGGATTGCTGAAACGTGTTGGAGCTGGAAGGAAGAACGATGTGCAAGCGTAGACCCCTGAACACCACGACATGGGCGCATTCGTCGACGCTAACAAAGAAGCGTTCACGTAGAATTAAAGGCTGCGGCGCACTATGGGCGAGATTGAATACGCCCAAGGAGCTCCCGACGATGTTGCGCATATCCATTCAGACTATACTGCGCGGAGCGCTGATGGCGGGCGGGATGGGTATCCTACTGGCTGCGACCTCGCCGCTCGAGGTGGCCGCGCAAGATCGCACTCCCATGAGAGTTGCCGTCGAAGGTGCGTTTCCGCCCTTCA
>NZ_VSZV01000210.1:0-39085 GCF_008919455.1 Rhizobium sp. PEPV16 | reverse complement strand
CGGTACGCCTGTGAACGGCACGATCGAGATCGGCGGACCGGAGAAAGTCCGCCTCACCGAAATCGTGACGCGTCTCTTCAAGGCGACGAACGATCCGCGCGAGGTGGTCGCCGATCCGCACGCCCGCTATTTCGGCGTCGAGCTCGAGGACAATTCGCTCGTGACCGGCGCCAAGGCGCGGCTTGGCCAGATCCGCTTCGACGATTGGCTCAGCCGACAGCCGCCGCAGAAAAAGAGCGCCTGACAGCGAGGCTGCGCCCGTCGACCCATTCTATAAACTGAGGAGACCAGACATGCTCAGGAAAATGATCTCGGCAGCGGCATTCGCGCTTGTCCTTGCCGCCGGCACTCAAGCTCACGCCGGAGGTGGGAAAGCGAAGATAAGCGTCGTTTTCGACCAGAAGCTTCCCAATGTTCCCGGCAAGAGCATGAAGGCTGTGATGGTGGAATATGAGCCCGGCGGCCTGTCGCCCGGCCATACCCATCCGGATTCGGCCTTCATCTACGCGACCGTTCTCGAAGGTGCGATCCGCAGCGCGGTGAATGACGGCCCGGTGAAAACGTATCAGGCCGGAGAAAGCTTCGCCGAATTTCCCGGCGATCACCACAGCGTCAGCGCAAACGCCAGCGACACCAAGCCGGCGCGCCTGCTTGCGGTCTTCGTGCTTGACACGGACGAGACGGAACTGACGATCGACGACAAATAACGTGGTACACGATGCCCGGCGCCGCCGGGCATCGTTTCCCCCCGATCACGCAGCCTGCAGCGCTATCTCCAGGTCGGCGATCAGATCGTCCGGATGCTCGATGCCGATCGAAAGACGGATCGTCGATTCCAGAACGCCGATGCGCTGACGGACATCGGCGGGCACGCCGGAATGCGTCATGGTGGCAGGATGGCTCGCAAGCGATTCCGTGCCGCCGAGGCTGACCGCGAGCTTGAAGATCTGCAGCGCGTTCAGGAATTTGAACGAGGCTGGCTGACCGCCGCGAATGTCGAAAGAAAAGGTGGAGCCGGCGCCGGTGCATTGCGCGATGAAGGTCCGGCCGGCCGGCGATTCCGGATCGTGGTAGGGCAGATAGTGGACCTTCTCGACTTTCGGGTGATCGCGCAGATAGTCGGCGACGGCACGCGCGTTGCTGTTTGCCCGTTCCATGCGGAGCTGCAGCGTTTCCAGCGAACGGCCGAGCATCCAGCAGGAATGCGGATCGAGCTGGGTGCCGATCGCGCCGCGCAGGGCCTTGATCTGCTTGATCACCGCCTTGCGGCCGAGAACTGCGCCGGCGATCAGATCCGAATGGCCGCCGACATACTTCGTCAGCGAATAGAGCGAGATATCGGCGCCGTGCTCGATCGGCCGCTGGAAGACCGGTCCGAGCAGGGTGTTGTCGCAGACGATGATCGGCATATGGCCCTGTCTTGTACCGATCATGTCGGCCACGCGTCGGATCATCGCGACATCGACCAGGCTGTTGGTCGGATTGGCAGGCGTCTCGATCAGGATGACAGAGACGCGACCCTTGGCCATCGCCTCTTCTGCCGCCTTTTGCACCGATCCCTCGCTGACGCCGTCGGCAAACCCAATAGCGGCGACGCCGAAGTTCAGAAAAGTCTTTGCCAGCAACGTTTCGGTTCCCCCGTAGAGCGGCTGCGAATGCAGGATCGCATCGCCCGGCCGGACGAAGGCGAACAGAGTGGTGGCGATCGCCGCCATGCCGGATGAAAACAGCACGCCGCTTTCCGTCCGTTCGTAGACGGCGAGCCTGTCTTCGACGATCTCGCTGTTCGGATGGTTGAAGCGCGAGTAGACGAGGCCCGCCCCCTTGCCTTCGGGCGGCTCGCGGCGGCCCGACACGTAATCAAAGAAGTCGCGGCCATCCTCGGCTGTATTGAAAACGAAGGTGGAGGTGAGAAACACCGGTGGCTTGACCGCCCCTTCCGAAAGTTCGGGATCGTAGCCGTAGTTCAGCATCTGCGTCTCGGGATGCAGCGCATGATTGCCGATATGAGTTTTGGAAGGATGCGGGGCGGTCATCATCGTCTCCTGTGTCGGGACTGCAGAAGTGGCAGAATACATCAAAACCATATGAGAGGAGCAATCATCGCGGTCAGCTCATAGTCTTGCCCAGAGTGTCCGCGACATAGGCCCCGCGCGATCCCATCGGCAGCGGCGTTCCCGTCGTCGTGTCCCTCGCGGTCTGATGCTCCAGTTCGGCGTTGAGTTCTCCTCCGACGATGAGAATGACGACGGAAAGCCAGATCCAGACGAGAAAGCCGATCAGCGCGCCGAGCGTGCCGTATGTCGCGTTGTAATTGGCGAAATGATCCAGATAGAAAGAGAAGCCGAGGGACATGGCGACCCAGGCGATCGTGGTCAGAACCGCCCCCCACGTCATCCACCGGAGCTTGGCAGGCTCGCGGCTGGGGCCGAAGCGGTAGACCGATGTAACGGCCACTGCGACGATCAGCAGAAGCAGCGGCCATCGCATGAGAAGGGCCATGTGCTCCTTGAACTGATCGAGCCAGAGGTAAGAGAGAACAACCGGCATGACCCCGACGAGCGCCACCATGACAACCGTGAAAAGCATCGCGCACAAGGTGAAGCAGAGGCCGATCAGGTTCAACCGGACGAGCCCCCGCTTCTCGTCTTCCTCATAGGCGACGTTCATCGCGTCGAAGATCGCCAGCGTGCCGCTATGCGTGCTCCAGAGGGCGATGCCGAGGCCGACGAAGAAGGTGATGCCGAGCGTCGCGTCGCGTCGCTCGACGAGCTCCTTGATCTGGTCGGCAAGAAGATCGAACGCTCCTGATGGCATGAGGCCGGCCAATTCGCGAAGATGTTCAGATATGGTGGCCGGATCTGCAACCAGCCCGTAGAGTGACACCAAAGCCGCCATGGCGGGAAACAGCGCCAGCAGCAGATAGAACGTCACGCCCGCGGCAATCAAAGTGACCCGGTCGGCGAGGACTTCGTGGAAGACGCGCCAGAACACGTCGCGAAGACCGCTGAAAGGGATAGCCTCGGGCGTGCTGGCGCTGCGGCCATGATCGTCACCTGCGCGGCCGGTATCCGCAGACGGGGCGACCGACCTGCGCTCAGTTGCCTGCATCAAGACAAATGCGCCAATCGCTGCGGCCATCATTGTCGCCGCAATGGGGAATCTCTTGAGGTGAAGTACATCTGGCATGAGGATGTTCTCCGATCTGGTGCGGAGATAACGCAGGGTGCCGCTAAAGGATGCAAGCCGTTGCTTTCTCGCGGACATTTGATGCAGGGCCGAGGTCGCCCGCTTCTCCAATCGGGTCAGGAAGCAGGGATTGGAACGATTGAGTCGCGCCGCCGCTACGCCCGTAAACTATTGATATAACTGCAGTCACATCCTGCTACGGAAGCAAATCCGGACTTTAGTTTCGTTACTGCAGTGCTGGGAGTCCTTTCAACAAGTCTACCGATGGGAGGCTTGGCAGCCGCGAAGCGGTAGATTGCTGCGCAGCCCGTATCTGAGGCGCGGCTTGGATCTGAATTCCACCTGCTGCGATCCGATGCGGGTGCCTGCAGGCGACGCGCTGTGCAGTAAGCCTGACAAAACAATAGCGCCGGTGACAATGGCCTGCAATAGCCGTTTACGTTATCAACGGGCAATACCGGTGCCTGGTGGGTCCATTGCCTTAGCTCGGCGTACCTTATGACCAAGCGCCGTCGAGGACCGAGACACTACCGGTCTGCGGACGCGATCTCGATGGCCTCGGCGGTTGCTTGATGGCGTCTCGGCAATCGACAGAAAATGCGTCGCGATCAACCAGGTCGCCACACGAAAGCAACTGCGCAGCAAGGAGGCGGCGACAGGATGCGCGCTGCTCCAGATACCGACTAAGCGGCCCTTCCCCGACCGTCACTGGAGGCGCTGCTCCGGCCATTCAGTGCTGGGCATCTCCGGCGCACCGCCAAAGGCGTGGGATTATCTCCTGGCATTTCGGCCGGGATAAACAGGCCTTCCACATCGCCAGAGAGCGAGGAGCAGCACGTCATCGAATAGCGTGCATCGATGACGGCGCCACCCATCTGACGTGACGGTGCGGCCTTGCCGCCGCGGTCGGCTACCCCAGGATAGAGTGGATCCGATGCTACCGTTCCGGCACGCGCTCGGCTCGCTGCCGCAGGCAATCCGCAACAGCCGCTGATGTGTCACGTGCGTTGACGGACGATCGGTCGATATCAGCGGCCACCCGTCGCAATGGGCTGGCGCGCCCGCGAGCCTCGGCTGTGAACTGCCAATGCTCTCGGATCGAAAGGCAGCCCCTCCCCCGTCGCGTCATCCTTCGGATCGGTCGCAGGAGGAGCCGAATGCGGTGGCAGTGAGGCCGCGTTGTGTCGGTCGGCCATCGCCACAGGAGCTGGCTTCAGTGGCGATGGGCAGCTGGCCCTGCGGCCTTCCCAGGCGTATCCGTGAGCCGCAGTTGCGCGCCGAATGTTGCCTGATCGTGCCGTTGTCCGCGGACAACCGGATGATTAACATGGTAGCCGGCAGGCCGTTTGCACATGAACCGATCCCTGCAGCAATCGGTTCGCGTGGCCGGGAGACATCCCTGATCTCGCCCTGCTGATGGATGCTATGGACTTGCGGTATTGCTGCCGCCTCGATGGCTCTGCCTGGGGCCGCAGCGCAGCGGTTTCGTGCCCCTTGCCGAACGGGCGTGGACGCCGCCGGCTCCAAAGGCCGAAGAGCCTCGTCAGGTCTGTCGACAGGTCAGTAATGCCGAAACCGGGGCCCCAATTAAGGGGGAGCTGAATGCATTCGAAGAAGCTGGGGGGATGCTGGCGCTGCGGCTTCGCTCATCGATAAGGGTGCGCGGCAACGGAGGCGGGGTGGTCGCGACGCCGTCATCCTCACCGCTCTCGCGTCTCCTAGGCTAGGCGACAACGAGGTCGTCCGTCGCTCGGCGGGAGGCTGCATGGCCAGCGGCAGCGTTTCGGCGGCAATCTCAGATCAGGTGACTTCGTTGGTCCGTTTAACTCAGTTGATCGGGCGGAAGTGATAAGCCCCTTCCTTCGAGGCCCCTGCGGGCATCTCCGGGCGAGACTAAAGGGAGTGGCACGTAACGGCGGTGGATCCAATGTCCTGTCAGCTTGCGCTGCATCGATCGGTTCATACGTCCAAGCTATGCGGATTGGTCTTCCTTCTTGAGTTTTTGCAGATCAAAGGCCGAAGCCTCGAGTGATACTGCGGATGGTTGGAAGCCGCGGCAGCGTCCGCATGTGGGGGCGGATGGCTGGATGTTGTCGCCGTCGTTGGTGCTTTGCGGCAGGTCGGTCAGTTTGGTGATCGCCCTGCTCGATATCCCGGGCAATTCTGCCTTCAGTCAGGTGGGGATAAGCAAGGCCACGGCCTCGGGCGAAGGGTTGGGCAGATCCAGAGTGGATCGTCGTCGATCATTGAGGCAATCTCCATTCGCGCGTCCGGCTCTTGGCGCATCAGCGGTGCGATCCCCTGCCCTCATCAATCTTTTGTGGCGGCGGATCGATCACTGTTCGTCAAGTTGTCCGCGGACAACCCTGCGCCTAGACCTGGTCACGTGCGAGAGAAGATTGTAAGTGCCTGACCCTTCGTGCGACATCCACGGCAGCCGCCAGGCTTGAATTTGCCGCATTACGGCATTACCTCGTGCTGGACCGAAGCGCTTTCCCCTCCTAGCCGCTTCGGTCCGACGGACAGCGCTTCTCCTCCCAAGCTGTCAGTCACTATCGAAGCCCGGCGCATCTCTCCCGCGCCGGGCTTTTGTCGTCTCGGCGACCCACTGTCGCCGCCGGGCAGGGAACGTCTCCCTGTCCTTCATTCCTATCGCTCTGGTCCTCAAGCGAGGTGTGTCGGCAATTTGGCACGCCGGCGGCGGCGATTAATTGCGTGCGTCGCCAATCTGTGTCGCTGCTGCCGTGCTGCCGCCTCAGAGGAACCGCGAGCCGAAAACGCCGCCGATCGAGGGGCGTTGCTTGCAGGTCTTCACCGCCAGTCTGAGTGCCGCCGTCCAGGAGGGGCGTCGAAGGCCGGAGGGGGATCGCGCCGGCAAGTTCGGATCGGCCAGCAGGTCACCCGACGGCGCGGCCTGTCCGGCTCATGCGGATCACTGATTTCGATAAGCCGGTGGTGCGTAATCCTGCCTCATCTCAGTCGGCATGGCCGCGCTCGGATCCTTGGCAGGCTTGGTCCGACATCAATGATGATGGGCAGAAAATTTCAACAGCAGGCTTTTCGGTATCGGACAGGGGAGGGGCGCCGGTGGGGAGTCTGCACTAAGCTTTGAGATGGCTAGATCTGATGTCGGCGCCCCTGAGCTTGTTATCGCCCATGCCTGCTCCCGGATGTTTGAGCGTGGCGACATCATCGTCGGTCGGAAGTGCGGCGAGCTGATCGCGCCGGTCGAAAGGAAGATGGTGTCGAGGACGCTCAAGCTCTTCGGTGCCACGGTGTGTAATATTGCTCGCTCAGGTCAGGCGGTCGGCTTTCGCGGAACCGGCGCGGATGGCTCAGACGTCGTCGTAGCAAAGCGCCCATTGGTCGGCGATATACCAGCAACGTCCTATCCGCGGCTCCGTCTTCCAGAGCAGGCTTTTGACGAACTCGATGCCGCCGCGCCTGAACGCGGCTGTCAGCGCCTCGATCTCGTTATCGTCGATTGACAATCCACCATTGGCGCAGACGAAATAGGCTGTGCCGATCCAACGCGCCGCAAATCCACTCTCGCCGCGCTCAATCCGAAGTGCAGCACCATGGGATGCATGACGGCCGCCTTTCGGCGGTCGGTCCTGGCGCGGTACGCCGAGTGGCAGCACGAGCCGCCCTCCAGGCCGCAGCCTTTCGATCCAGGGTTCCGCGGGCCGCGCGACGGCGAAATTCACATAGATCGCATCCACCTCTTCCTGCGGCCATTGACTGCCGTCGGCGTTCATGACGCTGACATTGGCGCGATCGGCAAGTGCTGTTTGAGCGTGGGCAGCCAGATCGGGATCCATCTCGACGGCATAGACATGACCGGAAGCGCCGACAAGCTCCGAAAGAATGGCGCTGTAATAGCCGGTGCCGGCACCGATATGGGCGATGCGATCGCCGATTTGTATGTCCAGCTCTGCCAGGAGTCGGGCATGCAGTGAGGGACTGCCATTGTTGACACCTTTGTCGGACTGCAAGGCAAATAGCACGTCCTGATAGGCGAGAACCAAGTCGGAGGAGGGGAGGGAGCGATATCCGCCGCCCAAATTGGCGATCTGCCATGGCGGCGCACCGAGAAATTTTTCGCGCGGGACGGTGGCAAAGGCAGCTTCGATCCGCGGGTTCATCGTCGCGGCGGTTGCCACCACCTGATGGGCGTAAGCGCGGCGGATCACCGCCAGTTCGTCGGCTGTGAACATCGCAGTCGGCATGGGCAAATCTCCGGGCATGGCTTTGATCTGTTCCCTTTTTACGTCCTTGCGGCTCCAAATCCATCTCTATCCCAAATGCTTGATTTCATGGGTAGGAACTCATGACGGAAGTTAAAGGTCACTTCTCTTCCGTTGTGGAAAACTACGCTGTTACTTCATAAGGTTAATATTCCAGAGCGGCCTGCAAAGAGGCAGTATCGGCCTATCGGCCTATCGACCTCCGACAGCGGGCGACGCTGGGCAAGGCTGAACCGGTCCTTGGATGACAAGCACTCCCACAGCGCCGTCGAACACGTTTTAAGCGTCGGGTAACGTGTGGTGCCTGGCGTCTACTCTGAAACGCTTCTTGATCCTGTCGACGGGTGTCCCGTCCTGAAGCGGAACCTGGACCAGTCGGTCATAGGTCTCGAAGCCCATCTTTGCGTAATAGCCAAGGCCGCTGACATTGTCGGCGCGAATGGTGGCATTGATGAATTCGAGCCCGAACTCTTCCGCTGCGGCTCGGGTTGCGGGGAAGAGAGCGCTGCCGACGCCTGGGGTTCTTGGGTTCAAGCGGGCAAAGGTCGCGATGTCGGCGACGCCTTTCGGCGGGTCGCCGTATAAGCTGAGCGATTGAAAGCCGACGAGCACCTGATCGTGCTCTGCAACATGGCAGGTGAGGGGAAACTCGCCGTCGATGAACCAGTCCGCGAACTCGGCAGCCGAAAGCGGCGTTTCGAGTGCGGTCGTTCCACCGGCAAGGATGATTTCGTTCAAGAGAAGGCTCAGCTCCTCCGCGTCGGCGGAGACGGCTCTTCGAATGTGCATGTCTTGGCTACCTCGTCTTCGACGGACAGCCTATCGGCGAGATCAGAGATTTCAAGTCACCAATTCGCTCCGAAGACGAGGAGTGATCAAGAACTCCCCATGCCGTCAAATTCCGGTTCCGCGTTCGACGGACCTACTGACGCTCCTTACTCAGGCGTTCAGGCGCTGCTGCGTCTGCCGGTCGAAGAAGTGAACCTTGGCGGTTTCGAAAGAAAGCTTCACCGGCTGCTCCGGCACAAGCTCGACACGTTCGCGAACGACCCATGTCAGCTCCCTGCCTTCGAGCTCCACGGCGACATGGGTTTCCGATCCCGTGGGTTCGACCACCTTGACCACGGCATCCACACCGTTTTCGCCACCCAAGGCGATGTCTTCAGGACGAATTCCCAGTGTCAGCGGTCTGTTGGCGGAGTTGGCCGGAGCCCGTGAGAGGGGAACACGGGAACCGCCCGGCAGCGACAATAGAGGCGTCCCGGTACAGTCAATGGTTCCCTCGAGAAAGTTCATCGCGGGGGAGCCGAGGAAGCCGGCCACAAAGATATTGCGCGGTCGGTCGTAGAGTTCGAGCGGACTGCCGATCTGTTCGACGCGACCGCCGTGGAGCACGACGATCTTGTCAGCCATGGTCATGGCCTCGATCTGGTCGTGGGTGACGTAAACGATCGTGGTCTTCAGGCGCTGGTGCAGAGCCTTGATCTCTGCTCTCATCTTCACCCGCAGTTTCGCATCCAGATTGGAGAGCGGCTCGTCAAAAAGAAAGACTTTCGGATCACGAACGATGGCGCGGCCCATGGCGACGCGCTGCCGCTGTCCGCCCGACAGCTGAGCCGGCTTTCGATCGAGAAGCGGCTGCAATCCGAGAATTGCCGCAGCCTCACCGACCTTCTGTTCGATTTCCGGCCGCTTGGCCCCGGCGAGCTCGAGCGCAAATCCCATGTTCTGGGAGACCGTCATCTGCGGGTACAACGCATAATTCTGGAAGACCATCGCGATATCGCGATCCTTCGGCTGCAGATTGTTTACGACCCGGCCGTCAATGCTGATTTGACCGGCGGTGATATCCTCGAGCCCGGCAATCATGCGCAGCAATGTCGACTTGCCGCAGCCGGAGGGGCCGACGAGAATGGTAAATTCACCGTCGGCGATCTCGACGTCGACACCATGAATGATGTCGACCGTGCCGAAAGATTTCTTGACGTTTCTGATGCTCAAGCCAGACATTTCGTACCCCTTGTCATCTTCTAGCGCTTCCTGCGCACGCGCAGCGCCTGGTACGGCTTGCGCGGAATTTTCACGCCGAAGGCCGCGTCCGGCTTGCCGCCGCGCACGACCGAGCCATGGCGCGTCGGATGCGGAACGGGAGCCGCCACCTTCTCGACCGGCGTGATCGTCATCTCCCAGGTGTCGATGAGATCGACATCATAATCGTCGCCGTCGACCGGCAGGCCCGTGGACCAGATCACCGGCTGATGCTCGCCGAAATAAATCAGGCGGAAATCGCCGTCGCCGTCGCGCGCGCCCGACACGCGGGACCAGGGCCATTCGCCGATGATGCCCAGCGGTTCGAGGCCGTGCTTGACATCGGCTTCCAGGAGGTCGCGGAGAAAGGCGATGCGCTTCCACGCTTCGCCGCGCAGTTCGCCGCCTTTGGCCCACCAGATCAGGTCCTCGGGATGGGAATAGGTCTCGCCATGGCCGGCATAGCCGCCGCGCGCCATCGTGATCCAGAAGCGATGCACGAGTTCCTGCGCATTGAGATTGCCCCATGACTGCAGGATGTCGCCTTCATATTCCGGCTCGTCGTTGACGACAGGCTTGCCGTAGGCATCGCGCCATTCCTGGGTCCGCTTGACGTCAGGGTTCTGAATACAGGTGTGCGTGACCCATGGCTTGCGGTGATCGAAATTCGCCGTCACGTCGCCATTATGGATGGAGCGCAGGTGCCGGTAGGGGTCGTTCTCTTCCAGGATGTGGAAGTAGCGATCCCACTGCTCCATCGGCTTCGTATCGATGAGGAAATCATATTCGTTGGCAAGCGACCACCAGACGTTCCGGTAGGCGGCGAGACGAGCGGCCAGATATTCGACATAGCGAAAATCCTGTTCGGCCGACATGTCGGCATAGCCCCACCGGTCATAGGGGTGGAAGATGATGATATCCGCTTCGATCCCCAATTCGCAGAGCGCTGCGACCTGCTTTTCGAAGTGCTGGAACGAGGCGGGGTTCGGACGGTCGAAGTCTTCCCTTCCGTCCGCCCCGCGTTCGAAGCAGGCGTGCAGCGGCTCGTTGACGTTATAGGGATAGTCCTTCGGAAACACGCCCATCCGCATCTTGTTGAAGCGGGCCTTCTTGAGGGTTTCGAGGGTCTGCTTCTGCATGTAGAGCGGCTGGTGCGTCCAGGCGTAGCACGTCGTCCCGAAGGACAGGAACGGGGTGCCGTCGGCATAGGCGAAGTGGAACTTGTTGCGCACGCGCACTGGGCCGTGATTGCCGGCCGAAGGCCTGGTCGCAATCAGTGCGCCGGTCTTGCCGTCGAGTACGGCAGTCTTGGAACGGGTCAGAAACGACCATTCGCCCTCGCTATCCGGCATGAAGCGGATGCGGTAGGTGCCGTTGCCATCATAAAAGCCCGGCACGCGAACTTCGCGGCTCTTGTGGGTGAACACGGCATCGAATGCCACGTCGAGATAGGGATTTCCGCCGGAGGGTCCATCAAAGGAGGCCTCGAACACGCCCCATTTTTCGACAGTTGCATCAGACATAGAATATTCTCCTCGTGGAATGCTTTTCGTGGGCCCTAGCCTTTGACGGCGCCGGAGGTCAGGCCAGAGACGAAGTAACGCTGGAAGATGAGATAGACGATCGTTGCCGGCAGGACGGTCATCACGATGGCCGCGTTGAGCTGACCGTAATTGCTGGAGAACTGCCCTTGAAACGACATCAGGCCGAGCGGTAAGGTCCACATGTGCTGATCCTGGAGCAGCACCAGCGCCATGGCGAATTCGTTCCAGGTGGAGACGAAGTCGAGGATGAGCAGTGCGGCAAGCACGGGCAGGCACACAGGCAGAAAGATCCGTCTGAAGATGATGAAGTGGTTTGCACCGTCGATCAGCGCTGCTTCCGACAGCTCCTTGGGAATGCTCTTGAAGAAGCCGTGCAGGATGAAAACCTGATAGGGAACGCCGAAGGCGACGTAGGGAAGGATGACGCCGGGGTAGGTGTCGATCAGGCCGAGTGAATTCACCAGGGTAAAGAGCGGCGCAAGCATTACCTGGAAGGGGATCATCGTGCCGAACACGACGAGCAGCAGCAGGGCCTTGGTGATCTTCAGCTTGATCTTGGCAAGGGCATAGGCGGCCATCGCCGAAAGGAACAGCCCGAGCGGCACCTTGATGACGGTTATGATGACGCTGTTGAAGAAGGAGTTCGCGAAGTTGCCGCGGCTCCATGCGGCGCTGTAGTTTTCGAAAGCGAGCTCGGTTGGCGGCACGAAGGCGCCCGTGCCCGTGACCGCCGCCGGCGTTTTCAAGGAGGTGAAGACGATGAAGACGAATGGCGCGACCCAGACCAGCGCCACGATAACGAGCGTGATCCAGAGGCCGATCAGAATCGGATCCCGCTTCATCGACGATGGTTCGACCTGCAGATGCACTGCGGTCTGGTCGGTCGGTACTGCTGTCACGATTCAACCTCCTCGTGCTTCTGGGTCCATTTGAGATAGGGAATGACGACAGCCATGGTGATCAGCAGCAGCACGACCGAAATCGCCGCGCCTCGTCCGAAATCGAAGATCTGCATCGCCTGCGTGAATGCCCAGAGCGCCAGCATCTGGGTGGACTGCGCCGGCCCGCCGCCGGTCAGACCGTAGACGATGTCGAAGGCCTTCAGGGAGGAGATGACGGAAAGAACGAGAACGATCGTGATTGTTGGGCGCAAGGCCGGCAATGTCACGTGCTTGAATACCTTCCAGCGGCCGGCGCCATCGATGCGCGCTGCCTCCACAAGCGTCTGAGAGACATTCTGCAGGCCCGCGAGAAACAGGACCATCGAGAAGCCGACCGTCTGCCAGAGATAGGCGACGAAAACCGAATAAAGGGCGATATCCCGGTTGCCCAGCCAGTCCTTGATCCAGCCCTGCATGCCCCAGGAGGTGAGCAGCTGGCTGAAAAGGCCGAAGAAGGGATCGTACATCCACTTCCACATGGTGGCCACCGCGATCGGCGCGATGATAACAGGCAGATAGAAGATGGCCCTGAGGCCATTGCGGCCGAATATCTTCTGGTTGAGGCTGAGCGCCAGCAGCAGTCCGACCATCGGCGGAAAGATCAGGCTCATCATGGTCCAGATCACCGTGTTGCGAAAGGCAACCCAGAACACAGGATCTTTGGTGAAAATTGCCTGGTAGTTCGCAATCCCCACGAATTGTCGATTGGGATCGAGCCCGTTCCATTTCTGAAAGCTCAGGATCACGACGTTGAGCATCGGATAGAGAGCGAAGACGGCATAGATTGCCAGGGCCGGCACGAGCAGGATGAGCGCTTGTACGCGCGGATCATGTGTCGATTGTCGAAGTGACATGTTTTCCTCCTGGCGGTGCATTTGCTGCCAGCTCACGAAAGAATGTGCCAGCCGCGCGACCCTGAGGTCGATCGGCTGGCGCCTCGGGAGGAATCAGGTTCGGCTTGCGATAAAGCTCTGCAGCTGCTTGGCGGCATCGGCCGGCTCGGTATTGCCGGAAGCAACATCGTTGATGACCCGGAAATATTCCGTCGTGACATCGAGCGGGAACGCCTGGTCGCCGTTCATGTAGACCTTGCCGTATTTCTGGAAGATCCCCAGCCATTCCGCCTCGAGCGGCTTCTGGTTGGCATACTGCACGTTCTTGTTGACGGAGGTCGAACTCAGCTGGCCGAGCAGATCCTGCTGGACCTTCGTCGAGAGGAAGTAGTCGAGGAACTTCGCCGCTACATCAGGGCTCTTGCTCTTGGTGCTGATGTAATTGTACTCGGCAAAGCCATAGAGGCGGTCGGTATTGGTCGGGAAGGGGAAAATGCCGTAGTCGTCGAGATTGGCGCCCGAGCCGTTAAGCTGGCTGACCAGCCAGTCGCCTTCGAGCATCATCGCCGCGCGGCCTGCGGTGAAGAGGCTGTAGGACTGTTTATTGTCGATGCCCATGAATGGCTGCAGCGTATAGTCCTTCGTCCATTTCGCAAATTCTGCGAATGAGTCCGCCGCGCAGGGTTCCTTGGTCCAGTCCAGCGTCATCGCCTTCAGCGCGTCGTGCTTTTCAGCGCCGCACTTCGTTTCAAGGATAACGTCCATGAGACGCATGACGTGCCAGTTGACCGTACCGCCGAAGGTAAAGGCGGGAATGCCAGCGGCCTTCAGCTTATCGGCTGCGGCAAGGAGTTCTTCGTAGGTCTTCGGCTCTTCCTTGATGCCGGCCTGTTCGAACAGCTTCTTGTTGTAATAGACGGCCTCACCCTTGAAGGTGAAAGGGACGCCGTGCTTGCCGCCGGGATAGAGGTCCGCGAAAGCCGCTGCGGAGGGCAGCAATTCGTCGCTCCACTTATACTCGGAATAGTACTTGTCGAGCGGCAGGGACAGTCCGGCCTTCACATACTCGCCGCCGAGGCCGAGGCCCGCCCAGCTGAAATAAATGTCAGGTCCCTTGTCGGAGCCCGCAGCGACGCGCAGGGCGGTCTTGTGCTCGTCGACGGCGCGCTGGACGATCTCGACATGCGTCCCGGGGTTTGCAGCTTCGAAGTCTGTCGCCACCTTCTTCAGGGCCGTATTGGCGGCATTGTTGTCGAAGTTGAGGGTCCAGAGCGTGATGTCTTCAGCAAGAACCGGCGTGGCCGATAGCGACGCCACGGCGATCGCAATGATGCTCGCATTCTTCAATTTCGCAGAAAGGGTCAGCATTACCGTCCTCCTCTTGTAAAGCCGGCCCCTTGTTGCAGATAGTCATCGACATGTCAACTGGTATGATGAGTTAACCATTGTCGCGCTGCGCAAATTTCGCCATTGCGGCGATGATGATGACGGCCGAGGCCGCACCGGGATCGATGTGCCCGATCACGCGGTCCCCCAATCGCGAAGCCCGTCCCTTGGCCGCCGTCATGTCGCCGGTCGCTTCACAGCCTGCCCGCGCTGCCCGCTCGGCTGCCTCGAAACATTGGGGGAGGGTCTTTCCCGACTGCCAGGCATCGAGTGCCGCGTCAGCCGCGGGTTTCCAGGCGTCAACCATCGTCTTTTCACCGGGTTCGGCTTTTCCGCGTTCCTGGATTCCCTGTGCCATTGCCGCAAAGACGCGCAGGAAGTCGTCATCGCTCAATGTCTGCTTGTCTTTGGCGGCTGCTCCGGCGCGCATGAAGGCAGTGGCATATAAGGGGCCGGACGAAGCGCCGACCGCATTCAGGAATGCCTTAGCCGCGACGTTGAATGCGGTTGTCGGGGCAATCCCGGCGTCAAGTTCGCCGACCGCTTTCGCCGCGGCCTGGCAGCCTGCATCCATGGCAAGGCCGTGATCTCCATCGCCAATCGCACCGTCCAGTTCGCAAAGTTGATCTCGTTCCACCGCGATATCCTCGGCAATCGCGGCAAACAAACGCTGCAGGTCTTCGGTCGTAAACGTCATCGATTACCTCGCAAACATCGCGCAATCACAGGGGTGGTCGATCAATCGCTGAAGCTCGTCATCGAGATGCATGGCCGTGATCGATGCGCCGGCCATTTCGAGCGAGGTGCAGTAATTCCCAACGAGCGACGTATGGAGGATGAGCCCGGCATCGTCGAGCCGGGACTTCACGCGCCGCATGATAATGTAGAGTTCCATCATCGGGGTCGAACCCAGCGAATTGACGAGCACGGCGACACGATCGCCCCGGGCTGCTTTCATTTCGCGAAGAATGCTGTCCATGAGTTCGTCGGTCACCTCGTCGGCCGTTCTCAGCGGCTCGCGCGCCACGCCAGGCTCCCCATGGATACCCATTCCGATCTCCATCTCCCCTTCGCCGATCAGGAAGTTCGGCCGGAGGGTCTGGGGCAGCGAACAGGGCGAAAGCGCCACACCCATCGTATAGGTTCGCGCATTGGCATGGCGGGCGACACGCTCGACATCGTCAAACGAGTAGAGAAGATCGCAGGCTGCGCCGGCAGCCTTGAAGATGAAGACGTTGCCTGCCACGCCTCGTCGCTTGTCCCGCTGATCGGCAGGGGCGGACGCTACATCATCCGTGGTGAGCACGGTGCGCGCTTCGATCTCATCGAGAGCAAGCATTTCGGCAGCCATGTCGAAGTTCATCACGTCGCCGGCATAATTTCCATACATGAACAGCACGCCGGCGCCGCCGTCGACCGCCATGGCGCAGGCGATGATCGGATCGGGCGGCGGCGACGCGAACACGTTGCCGATTGCGGCCGCGTCCGCCAGCCCCTTGCCGACAAACCCCAGAAATGTCGGTTCGTGCCCCGATCCGCCGCCGATGACCAAGCCGACCTTGCCCTTGCGGGGCCCGTTTCTGGCAATGATTGCGCGGGGCATGTTCTCCACGGCGTACAGGTGGCGCGGATGCGCCGCCAGAACGCCTTGCAGCATCTCATCGACGGCATCTGCGCCGGCATTGATAAGCTTCTTCGTCTTCATGCTGATCCTCCCAGTGCGAGCTCCACCTGCATAAATGCGATTGCACCGCCGAAGGTCAATCCGCCAGCGGGAGGGCTGCGGTCGCAAACGGCGCGAGCAGCAACTCTTTGCCCGCATCTGCCGCCCGGCATGCGCCGCAATCGACCTTTCGTTCTTCGCCCGTCAGATTGACGACGTGAAGCCTGGCGCCTGCGGCATTCCGTGCAACGAAAGACAGGACCTCGGAGGGCGAGGAGGAGACGCATTCCTGCCAGGATGCGCCAGCCAATCGAGACAATGTCTGCACGGTGTTGAACAGCGGGCGCCGCCCGCCTTTTTCGGTCGGTTCGGCCGGACCGGCGATCAACCCGAATGGCCCTGACAAGGCCGAGAGCGTCAGGCATTCCAGACCTGCATCCAGCAACCGTATCGCGTAGCCGAGCGCGAAGGCCTCCGCGAAACGTCCATTGTGGCGGGGGTCGCGATTGGCCATGGGGATGCGCGCGCTCACTGGATTGTCCATCGTGCGGCTGCCATAGGGGTTCTGCCGCATCGGGATCGTCGATGGGCCGATCCGGTAGGGCTTGTCGCCATAGATCGCCCGCACCGACCGCGTGATGAAGGGCAGCGCTTCCAATGTCTGCATGACACTGAGGTCGTCGGCCGCATGCACGATCGGGTTGGTGCAGTGGCTGACGAAGTCGAGCTGTCCATCGGGGACGCGCTTCCGGTTGAGTTCGGTGAAATAGCTCAGCATGCCGCCGCCGATGCGAATGCCGGGAAAGGCGGCGCGGGCAGCCGTATAGACCTCATCCAGCGGCGGGCATTCCGGCCATTTGCTGCCGGGCGGCGTCGATTGCCGGTCGACGGATGGCGAGATCATGATCGCATCCGGCCTGAAACCCGCCAGCTGCATCTGGCGGGCAATCTCGGCAGCCTCGCTTGACGGCGACGATTTGCACGGAAGGGCGATCTCCAGCGTCGAGCGGCCGCGATGGACTGTGGCGATCGCGGCAAACCGCCTGAGCGCTTCGACGTCGTGCCCGGCTCCGGGGTCGAAATGGAAGAGCAGTTCCTGGGGAGCGATTTCCGTCAGCACGGACTTTGCCGACAGCGTCGCATCGGCCTCTTCGGGCGTAATGATCACGCCGATATCAGGCATGGTGCCGGTTCGCGCCCCGAGTTCGAGTTTTATGGCGCCGCCCGACATCCCAGGAGGATGCCGTGTCGAACCGCGTGCGTCCCTGATGACCAGCGACGTTTTCTGCCGAACGGGCCGATTGGCGGGAATTTCATACGGCCAGGGAAGAGCGAGCGGCCTGACATAAGTCTTGTAGGAAGCGTCCGACCAGTTCCTTTGATCTTCCATTTCAAAGGTGTCCCCCTCCATCCGGCATTCCGCATGAACGTCAGGCATGACGGCATGGGTGATGGCCCGCATATCCTTGAACGGCTGCCAGGGCTCGATGACATCGGGAAACAGTGTCGCCACGATTTGCCCGTCGAGATGCTCGACCGTCGCCGGTGCACCTGCCACGCCGACGATCGGATGCAGAATGCAGAAGCCGCAGCGGTTGGTCTCGAAGCCGGTCGGGGCGATGGCTTCGGCCTCGAAGTCGAGCCGGTCCGGACTTCCGACGATGCGAACATCGATGATGAGCTTTGTATCATCCGGTCCCTCGCAGCGGGCGAGATAGGCGACCTCGAAACGATCGTCACTCTGCTCGATCCTGAGATCGGCGATCTCGGGGCTGTAAGTCCCCCAGTCCCGGTCGCGAACGAGATAGGAAATCGCCCGCAGCACCTCGGTTCCATCGTAGCTGATCGTGCGGAGATTGCCGTTGGCGAGATCGGCTTCCAATTTTCCGGCTCTCAGGCGAACCGGTGGCGGATCGACGAGATGGGTGCCGTAAAGCTGGAACGCATCGATCGTCATCGCAGCATCGCTCCGACGTCGATCGTCTGTCCTTCGGCAGCGCTGTCATAGGCAGCCTCGACCAGGGCGAAGGTCTTCAGATTGTCCGCCCCGGAGGTCGAATGTTCGGCGCCGCGCTCCAACTGGTCGACCCAATGCTGCTGGATGGCGTAGACGCTCTCCTGGATGTTGTGCCAGGGCCGCGAGGCCCATGACAACAGCTTCGGAGATACGTCAGTGGTGGTGGTGCCCTTGGCGTTGGTGATTTCAAGGCCGTAACCCCGGGTCAGGCGGATCGTGCCCTCCGAACCGTCGAGCTCGATCAAGGTCTCGGGGAACGGCTCCTTCGAGAGTTTGGTGGCGTAGCTGACGTCGACGACCGACGTGGCGCCGTTTTCATGATCGAGCAGAATGGTCGCGACATCCTCGCCCTTGATTCTCGGATTGACCCGCTTGGTGCGGGCGGTGAGTGAGCGGACATCGCCTAGAATGTATCGGGCTATATCGAGCGTATGAATGCCGAGGTCCTCGATGATGAAGCGCTCACCTTCCGCCAGATAGGGCTGCCCGGAGAAGACGTCGTAGGCCGAACGGAAGGAGAAGCGGCCCCAGAAGGGCGTGCCGATGACATCGGCCTCCAGCGCCTTGCGCAGCGCCTGGATCGGCGTCTGCCAGCGAAAGTTCTCGTGCACCATCAGGGGTATGCCGGCATTGCGACACGCCTCGACCATCGCCTTCGCGTCCGACAAGGTCTTGGCGAACGGCTTCTGGCAGATTGCCGGCACCCTGTTACGGGCGGCCAGTTCAACCAGGGCGCGGTGGCTCTGCACTGTCGTGGCGATATCGACGAAATCGAAATCGCCATCGTCAAACATCGCCTCGGCGTCACTGTATCGACGGTCGATGCCGAACTGGTCGCCGACGATCTTCAGCCGCTCCGGATCGCGATCGCAGATTGCGACGATGCCTGCGCCCCGAACGTCGTTCCAGGCATGCATCTGGTTGATCGCAAAGAAACCGCAGCCGATCAAAGCCCCTTTCAATTCCGTCATATCAACCTGCCTTTGCCATCTGCATGAGGGTGACGCGCTGCTGCAGGCGGCGCTGCGCCTGGTCGACCACGACGGCGATGATGATGACCAGGCCCTTGATGACCATCTGCCAGAAGGAGGAGACGCCCATCATCACCAACCCGTCGGAGAGGATGCCGATGACGAAGGCGCCGATAATCGTGCCGCCGATCGTGCCGCGGCCGCCCGACATCGAGGTGCCGCCGAGCACGGCTGCGGCGATCGCATTGAGTTCGAAGCTTTCGCCGGTCGCCGGGTGGGCTGCCATCAGCTCGGAGGAGATGACGACGCCGACGATGGCGGCGCAAAGTCCGGAGAACATGTAGACGAAGATCTTCACGACATCGACCCGGATACCGGACATGCGCGCAGCCCGTTCATTGCCGCCGACGGCGAAGATGTGACGGCCGATCGGCGTCGAGCGGGCGACATAGGCGGCCAGCAGCGCCAGCACGATCAGAATCCAGATCGATACCGGCAGACCGAGGATGCGCCCCGCGCCGAAGAAATCAAAGCCGGTCGTTGCATATTCAGGCCGGCCGACAAGGTTCGGAAAGGTCTGGCCGTCCGACGACAGCAAAGCGAGACCGCGGGCGATATAAAGCGTGCCGAGTGTGGCGATAAAGGGCGCGACGTTGAGCTTGGTGATCAGCAGACCGTTGATCAGACCGATGAGCAGGCCGATCGACAAGGTGATCAGCACGATCTCGAAGAGGTTGAAAAAGATCGTGTAGCCGATCGGCAATTCGATGCCGTAAAGGATCAGTCCGCCGGCAACCATGCCGCAAAGCCCGACGATCGATCCAACCGAGAGATCAATGCCGCCGGTGATGATGACGAAGGTCATGCCCATCGCCAGGAAGGCGTTCAGCGCCACATGCTTCGACATCAGGATCATGTTCGCCGTCGAGGTGAAGTTCGGGGCGAAGATCGCAAAGAAGATGATCACAGCGAATAGCGCGATGAACGTCCTGAGCTTCATCAGCGTCAGAAGCGCCGAGCCGTTGGCGCCCTTCGGCGCAAGAGTGGTTGATGTAGCCGCCATCATGACGCTAGTTTCCCTTGATGTCCGTGTCCCTTGGCCGAAGCCGCGATAATGGCCTCTTCCGTGGCTTCGTTCCGGTCGAAGACGGCGACCAGCTGGCCGTTGCTCAAGACCGCTATGCGATCGGAAAGCGCCATGACCTCCTCGAGGTCGGAAGTCGAAAACAGAATGGCGAGCCCGTTTGCCGCCAGCCGCCGCATGGTGCGGAAGACATCGGCCTTGGCGCCGACATCGATGCCGCGGCTCGGCTCGTCCATCAGCAGCACCTTTGGATTGGTCATCAATGCCTTACCGATGACGACCTTCTGCTGGTTGCCGCCCGACATCGAGGTCACCTCGAAGTCCGGGTTCGGCGCCTTGATCGAGAGATCGCGGATCGCATCGCGAATGGCACTCTTTTCCGCACCCCTGTCGATATGGAAGAGCCGGGTGAAGCGGCCAAGGCTCGCCAGCGTCAGGTTGGAGGCGATCGAGAGCACCTGGACCAGACCTTCCCTCTGCCGGTCTTCCGGAATGAGCGCAAGGCCGCGGCGGATGCGCCGCGTGGTGTCGCGGGCGCGAACATGCTTGCCGTCGATGAAGATCTTGCCGGTCGAGTGTGTGTGACGGCCGATCACGCATTCGAAGAATTCGCTGCGCCCGGCGCCCATCAGGCCGTAGATGCCGAGGATTTCGCCTGCCTTGACCGACAGGGAGACATCGTTGACCGAAAGCCCACCCGTCGGCCGCGGCAGGCTGATATTTTCGGCGCGAAAGACCTCAGCCCCGACGGCGTGGTCAACGGACTTTGCAAAGTCCTTGGCATCCGAGCCGATCATGGAGCGCACGATCCAGCGCGTGTCGATGTCGCGGACCATAGCCTCCCCGGTGACCTGGCCGTCACGCAGCACGGTGATGTAGTCGCCGATCCGCATCAGCTCTTCGAGCCGGTGTGAGATATAGACGATCGCCACACCCTGGGCCTTCAGCTCCGCGATCACTTTGAACAGAATCTCGACCTCGGCTGCCGAAAGAGCCGACGTCGGCTCGTCCATGATCAGGATCCGGGCATCCAGCGACATCGCCTTGGCGATCTCGACGAGCTGCTGCTGGCCGATCGGCAAATCTTCGACCATCGTATCGGCCTCGATCCCGGCATCGAGACGCTTCAAAAACGCATTGGCCTTTTGCACCTGCGCCTTGTGGTCGATGCCGAGGATGCCACGGGTGATTTCACGCCTGGCAAAGATGTTTTCTGCGACCGACATGTTGGCGAAGAGATTGAGCTCCTGAAAGATCATGCCGATGCCGTGCGCCTGCGCGTCAGCCGGGCTGTCGAAGGATACGGGCTTGCCATCCAGGATGATGCGTCCGAGCGTCGGACGCTCGACACCGGCGATGATCTTCATCAGTGTCGACTTGCCTGCGCCGTTTTCGCCGACAAGGACGTTCACCGCGCCGCGGCGCAGCTCGAGATTGGCGCGCTTGACGGCGACGATGCCCGAATAGACCTTGGACACGTCGTCGAGGCGCAGGATGATGTCGTCATTTTGTGCCTCTCCTGTGGTCATGGGCCAACCCTCAGTTCCGAAGGCGTTATGAGCGGCAGCTCACCGCTCTTCGGCAACGGAAAGGCGCCGATCGCGGTCATCGTCTTGCCGGCGAGGTCCTCACGCGGGATGGCGGAGAGAAAGGTGGTATTGGCCTTCTCGTTGAAGGCTTTGCCGAACTGCGCCCACTCAATCTGGTTCTTGAATTCGTTGAAATTGACGAATTCCAGCGTGTCGCGCAGCGCCGTGCCGCGTAGCGCCGGCCCGATCTGCACCTTCGCATCGGCCTTGCCGTCGCCATCGGCGTCGACATCGAGCGTCGCCGCGCGCGAGGCTGTATCGGCCGCGACAATCTTGCCGGTGATCTTCACCGCATAGGTCCATGGCGAGCTGCTCTGCTTGCGGGGATTACCATATTTCTCGCCTGCGGCGTCGGGGCTGGAGGCGGCCAATTGCATGACGTCCTTGAGGTCGCCGGCGCGCTTCTCGAAATAGGGCACTGCCTCGGATTGCCAGATCGCCTCGACCTTGGCATTCGGGTCGAAGGCGGTCTTGGCTGCAGCCGCAGCCTTCTCCTCGGCCGTCGGCGTCTTGATGATCTTGCAACCGGGCAAGGCGGCCGCCACGACGGCAGCGAGCAGGGCGCCCTTCACTCTCAACATGCTTTAAACCTCGACGTCTTGCAAAATGCATTGCGGAGGGCGCAACGCTGCGCCCTCCGCAATTCGCGGCTGATCAGTTCGTCAGGGCGAAGGTTTCGAGCTTGCCGGCATTGTCGGCGTTGATGAGAACGCAATCCATCAGCTGCTTCTCTTCCTTTGGCGTCGTCTTGTTCTTGATGTAGGCGTCTGCCTGTTCCACCGCCAACTGAGCCTGTGCATAGGCGGGCTGCAGGACCGTTGCCTTGATGCCGCCCGACTTGATGGAGTCGCGCACGTCGTTGGAACCATCGAAGCCGACGACGATCACGTCCTTGCGGCCGGCCGCCTGCAGCGCTGCGATCGCGCCCATGGCCATGGTGTCGTTGCCTGAAATGACGCCCTTGATGTCGGGATTTGCCTGGAGGATGGTTTCCATCTTCGAATAGGCTTCCGTCTGGCTCCAGTTGGCCGATTGCTTGGCGACGGACTTCAGGTCCGGATAGTCGTCGATGACGTCGTGATAGCCTTGCGAGCGGATGCCGGCATTGGTGTCGGACTCTTTGCCCACCAGCTCGACGTAATTGCCCTTCTCACCCATCAGCTTGACGAATTCCTGCGCCCCGAGCTGGGCGCCCTGGTAGTTGTTCGAGACGATCTGGGCGACGGCAACGCCGGTGGCGTTGATTTCACGGTCGATCAGGAAGGAGGGGATGCCTGCATCCTTTGCCTTCTTGACGGCCGCGACGGAGGCGTCGGCTCCGGCATTGTCGAGGATGATCGCCTTGGCGCCGCGCCCGATTGCCGTGTCGATCATTTCGGACTGCTTGTTGGCGTCGTCGTCATGCGTCATGACGAGCGTCTCGTAGCCGAGCTCCTTCGCCTTGGCTTCAGCGCCGACGGCTTCGGCCTTGAAGAAGGGGTTGTCATGCGCCGGCGTGATGATGGCGATGAGATCGGCCGCAAAGGCCGGAAGAGCTGTTCCGAGCGCCAATGCGCCGGCAAAAGCTGCAAGTGTCAGTCTGCGCGTCAGTTTCATTGTTTCCTCCCTGTTGTGATGAAGCCCCTTCTCCCTGGGGCGGTTGAGGGGAGGGCGTGCCTCCCCAAGCCGGTTCAGGTGATGCGCCGGATGCTTTCGGCGATCTCCTGCGGTTCGAATACCTTTTTCCAGTCGTCGCGCATCAGCGCCGGGATGCCGAACTCGATCGCCTTGTTACAGGCATCCGAGAACACGCCGTCGACTTCCTTGAAGATGACCGCGCCGAGCACGTTCATATGGCCGAGCAGGAAGTCGCGGGCAGCCTGTTCCGGCACGCCGCGCGCCACGCATTCGTCCATGGCCTGTCGCATGACGACGAGCAGCGATGCGCAGACGGTTTCCGACAAGCCCGGTTCGAGCATGGCAAGTTGATCGACCGTGACCCGGTGCGAGCGCATGACCGGGGCCCAGATCAGCTTGGCGATTTCCTCGCCGAGCGCGTAGGCGCTTTCCGGCCCCTGCATCAGTGCCGAAACGATATGCTGCTTGGCGAAGAGGCCGCCGAAGTGGTCCTTTTTCGCCTGCATATCCGTCTCGTCGTTGAAAATCGGCGGATGGCAGGGATGGGTGACGAAGTAGGTAAGATCATCACGCTTCGGCAGGTGGCCGGCAAAGGGAGCCGCAGCGTCCAGCGCGATCACCATGGTGCCTGATGTGAGCTTGTCGACGATGCCTGCAGCGACTTTGCCGATCGCCGTGTCCGGCACGGCCAGGATCACCACGCCGGCGCCGTCGAGCCCGACATCGACGGGTACGCAATCGACACCGAGATCATTCTTCAAACGGGCCTTGCCTGCGTCGCTTACCTCGACATGGCGAACGTCGAAACGCGAGCCTTTTAGATTTTTGGCAAGGCGGTATCCCATTTTTCCGCCTGCGCCGAAGAGGGCAATCTTAGTCATGTTTCCTCACCTTTTCCGTTTCTGGATAGGATCATAAACTGGTATGATGAGTCAATCACCATATCACTCAATTCGTATGATCCACACGTTTTTCTCCGCCAAGCCGGATTGGGAAACCATCAGTGTTTCCTTCCCTCACGGATCTGCGTGAAATAACCGTCAGTCCCGACCTGGCCGCCTTTGAGTGCAATCTGCAGGCCGTCCGTCGGCTGATAATCGCCATGCGCAAGGCAAAGCGGAGAGCCTGGCGTCTGAGGCAGTGGAAGGAGCGTGGTCAGCGCGTCGATCTTCAGCTGCCTGAGTGCGTGGCTGGATGTGTCGCCGCCGGCGACGACCGCACGTGATAGTGCTTCGTTCTCGATCAGGCGGCGCAAGATCGTGCCAAGCGCGCTCCCGAGCCGGTGACGAGCGCCCGGAAGCCTGTCGATATCGGCGCCGCGGTCGGCAGACGGGCCAAGCGCGGTATACAGAATGACGCTCTTGCCTTGCCTGAGCTTCTGGATGCCGGCCTCTACCGCCGCATCGATCGCCCCTTCGCCCTGCTCCGAGACCAGTGCGAGCGGATCGAGGGCGATGCTCTCGAAGCCGTTCTCGACGGCCGCCCGGATCTGGCGCTCGGTTGTTGGCGACACGCTGCCCGACACGACGGCGAGGCGGTCGACCCGGCCGACATCAGGAAACTCGGCGCTGCTGTTGGCGATGAAGCCGCTCCGCCGCCATGAGCTGAGCAGGGCATATTCGACCCCCGAGGAGCCGGCGACAAAACTTCCGGAGCGGCCGGTGACGCGAAGCAGTTGTCGGCCCGCGGCCTCCTGCGTCGCCTCGGAGTCGACATCGATGAGCAGGATCCCTTCGGAAGTCGACGCAAGTTCATCGACACGCGCATCGGCGTCCGTCGCGGTGATGGCGACGAGATCGGCCACCAGGACGGGAAGGCGGGTCTGCTTCGACAGGTGGACCGCAAGGTCCGCCTCGTCCATCGGAGTGACGGGATGGCGGCTCATGACGGGATGGCGGTCGATGCGGAAGATCCGGCCCTGGTAAGCGGCAAAGAGATTGCCGAATGCCGCGTAGCGTTTCAATTGCGGCGCGCCGACGACGACGGGGACGACGGATTGCCCGAACACCGATCGGCCGATTTCGATCGCCTTGCCGATATTGCCGATGTCGGGGCTGGAATCGAAGGTCGAGCAGACCTTGTAGTGGCAGATGCCGGCGCCAAGCGAATTCAGCCACTCGAAAGCGCGCGAAAGGTGCTCTTGCATCCAGACGGGGGTCTCGCTGCGGCTTGTCCCGGCGATGCCGATTGCGCGGCAATCCCGAAAGCGTCCAAGCAGTTCCGGCGTCGGAATATCGAGGAAAAGCACGGTCGACACGCCGTTCGAGGCTAAGGCCTCCATCACATCGGTGGAGCCGGTGAAGTCGTCCCCGTAATAGCTGACGAGAGGTTGATCCATCGCGGTCACGCGCCCTTGCCGTCGCTGAATTTCGCTATCGAGGCGGCGAGCTCCGGATGATCTTTTGCGTAGGTCTCCAACGGGATGTCTGCGACGGCTGCCTGCCAGGCCTGCTGCACGGCCCGAACGCCGGCCGCCGGGCCGCCGGGATGGCTGACGATGCCGCCGCCGCAGAGATAGAGAAGATCGACGGTGCGGCCGGTGCGTTGATAGGTCTCGGGCGCCTGTCCTCCCCACTGGCCCGAGCCGGCAACCGGAAGCGGACAATCGGAGGCATCAAACAACGGCGTGCTGACGGCCTTGAAGGACGAGACGAAACTGTCGTCCGGCTCCCAATATTTGACCCTGATGCCGTTGATCTGAAACTGGTCGACGCCGAGCAGCCGCCAGAACTGCTGGTAGACCTTGAAATCCATGCCGGCGCCCGGATCGCGCGTCAGCACGTCCCAACCATTTCGATGCGCGTGCAGCACCAGATTGGAGCGCTTGCGCAGAAAGCTCATGCCGCCGAAGCCGATCGAGTTGATGTTGACGACGGCGCAATTGCCGCCGGCCTTGGCGACGATGTCGTGGTTGCGCATCATCTCGTCGGGGTCTGCATGCGAGATGCCGAAGGCATACATGACCTTCTTGCCGGTCTTCTGCTCGTGATCGAGAATGCGCGGCATGATCGCCGCAACGCGGTCCTTGAGCGGCGAATAGGCCGGGCTCATCAGTTTTTCGTCATCCTTGATGAAGTCGACGCCGGATGAGATCAGCTCGCCGACGAGTTCCGCCGTTTCGTGCGGTCTGAGACCAAGCGCCGGCTTGACGATCGTTCCAATGATGGGTCGGCCTTCGACGCCGGTGAGGCGGCGGCTTCCAGGGATGCCGAACTGCGGTCCGGGATGCGCATTTTTGAAGGCTTCGGGCAGCGTCATGTCGACGATCCGGATGCCAGTCATGCCCTTGATGGAGTAGACGCCGCCGATTGCAATGGTCATCAATGCAGAAAGGTCTGTGCCGATCGCGTCCAGCGGAAAGGCGATGTCGACATCGGCGCGATGAAGCAGCGTGCCGGGGGCGACCTCGGGCCAAGTCGGGTGACGGGCGCCTTCGAGCGGACGGATCGCCAGCACACGGGCGGCGACACGCGATTTCAGCTCTTCGGTCTCGCCGGGGACGGGCACGAAGGTTCCGGTCGACTGGTCGCTCGCGATCTTTTCCGCCATCGCCTCGACGTTGCCGGGCGTTTCGATACGGTAGGTCAGGGTGATCATCATGAAACTGGTGGTTGCTCCTCTCGCCAGGTAGATTGCCATGGCGTCAACTCATGATCTGGTATAATGAGTATTCCAAATTATGAAAAGTAGAATCTTCGGATCCGAAAAATTTCGCCGACAGCTTTGTTCTCGACCCGGAAACTGTTAGGAGGAAACATTTTGAGCCAGCGAGATGTGATGACCCAGCCCCTCGAACAAATCGTCCGCCGGAAACTCTCTGACGAAGTGTTTGATCGACTTGAGCGAATGATCACCTCGGGCGAGCTTCAGCCCGGCGATGAAATGCCGTCCGAGCGCGTGCTGATGGAACGCTTCGGCGTTGGCCGGCCGGCGATCAGGGAGGCCATGCAGTCCCTTGCCAACAAAGGTCTTGTCAGCATTTCGCACGGAGAGCGGGCGAAGGTCCTCAGGCTGACGGCAAAGTCGATATTCCGCCAGGTCGATCTCACCGCCAAGATCATGCTGTCGCAATCAGCGGACTCGCTGGAGCATCTCAAGAGCGCCCGCATCTTCTTCGAAAGGGGCATGGCACGCGAGGCCGCGCAGCGGGCCTCCGCAAATGATATCGCCGACCTCAGGAACGTTATCGAACGCCAGCGAATGTCGCTTGGGCGGGCCGAAGAGTTCATCGACGCGGACATGGAATTCCACACCCGCATCGCGCAGATATCAGGCAACCCGATCTACGTCGCCGTCAGCGAAGCAATGCTTGCCTGGCTGAAGGAATACCATACCGAGATGCTGATCTGGACCGGCAAGGAAAAATTCACGCTCGCCGAACACGACGAAATCGTCGACCGCCTTGAAGCAAACGACGTGGATGGCTCGGAAACGGCACTGCTCAAGCATCTCGAGCGGTCGCGAGCGCTTTACGCGAAGTAGTCGCCATTCCCCTTGCGCGTCATAGCTGTCCCTTTTGCTGTTTCAGACCTCAACCTTGGCTGCGCGATGGCTGTGGACGCGGCAGTGCATTTTGTCGGCTGCAGCCGGAACAATGATCTAAGAATGAGGTTCTGAGTGGGTCAACAAGGATCCCAAGGAGGACATCACAATGCGTATGAAACTCGTAGCAGCGTCACTTTTGGCTATCGGCATGGCCACATCCGCCTTCGCCCAATCGAATCCGGCTCCGGCCGGTGCCACCATCGACAAGAATCAAGCCGATCAGGGTGGCGGCGCAGCCAGCGACACGAAGACCAAGAAGCCGATGGCAACGGATACCACCACGACGGGTTCCACGACCAGCGGCGCGACGGACAAGGTCAAGTGCCCCAATCCGGTCAATAACTCTGCCAAACTCCAGACACAAGGCGGCACGAGCAACGCGACCCCGATGGATGAGGCGTGCGCCGCGCATAATAATTGATCGGCCGCTTCACGAAAAAACCCCGCTTTTTGAACTGACCCCGGAAGTTGGAAACCCAACCTTGGTGTCAGTTCAGTTTGGCGGGGTTTTTGCGTAAGGAAACCCGAGGAAGCATAGCCGCCGAGGCGGCGACCCTTGCCGGCCGGCGTGATGGGTTTCAGGCCGCCCGCTTTCCCCCAAGCATTCGCGAACGACTGTGCGAGCGCCGTGAGTTTCTCGTCGCCTGCCTCTTCCTCGGCCAGGTTGCTTGCAGCCGCGGGAAGGCATCGTTCCGGCCGAGCTTAGCGCCTACGCAAACGGAGGCAATTGCGACCAGCAGGCCCGCCGGGGGATGGCGCTGTCTATCGACATTGGTCCGGTATCGGACGGCAACGATTAGGACGTCCAGAACTTTCCTTTTCATCATAGGAGAGACAAAATGACGTTCTTATCTACGGTACGCTCTGCTTCTAACAGCAAAGAGACGTCCGCAATCCAGCTAGAAATCGTTGAACTGACGCCGGCGTTACGCGCCTTCGCCAGAAGGTTTCTGCGCAACGACGATGATATAGATGATCTTGTACAAGAAACACTGATGAAGGCATTAAACTCGCTTCATCTCTACCACCCAGGCACCTCGCTCAAATCCTGGCTTTTCACCATTCTTCGAAACACGTTCTGCACCAATTATCGCAAGCAAAGACGGGAACCGGCTGGCATGGACGTAGCGATGGAGCAGGTGTCGATCGCGCCAACCCAAGAGTGGGCTCTGCGTCAGCGTGAGTTGCAACAGGCGCTAACGCTGCTTCCCGACGACAGGCGCCGTGCCCTAACACTGGTGGCTACCGGGACGAGTTACGTGGACGCCGCCAGGATGTGCGGGTGCCGGATCGGCACATTGAAAAGCCGCGTGAGCCGCGCCCGCGAGTCCTTACTGTTGATGCTGGGAAACCACCTCCTCGATTGACTACGCTTGCGGTCAGGCGACTCAGTCGGCGAGGCAGCTCACTGAGGCTTTGCACATCCCCGGAGCTAGGCATCCCCTTATTCCACCCGCTGTTTGATGAAATCCGCAACGGCCTCTCAGTTCGATGTAAGCGCCGCGCTGGCTGGTGTCCGTCCCCGGGCCTTGTCTCCGTATGGGGAGCCGGCCGGCCAAACAATGGGACGCCGGCCCACGGCGTGTTTTATGCGCAATCTCGATGTGTCCGACGAATTTGCCATTCCTTGTACGGCTTTAACATCTGTCCCGGGAATCGTCTTTCTATGGCACTTTCGGTAAGGACGATTTTTGCGAAGTCTTCGTCGTGAGGCGAAGGATTAACCCAGGCTTCACTGCGGATTTCCAGATCTGCCATAATTGCGAAAAGCTCTTCATCCGTCATCGCCTCCAGAGCGGAGGCGAACGCCTGCTCCGCAGCAGCCACAAAACATCTCACAGTGCACCTCCTGCCGATGGCGGCGTCTGTAGCGTCAATGCACAGCACGCTCACGGCGGTTTGCTTCACTTTTCGGGCAAATCCTTTTCCTTCGTCGCAGCCGCCGCAAGGCTGTTCTGCGACCCATCTCTGTCGGATGCACGCAGGGGGGGCGTGGGCGCACTGGCGACATAAAGACCGAGTCCGAGAGCGCCGATGGCAACGACGAAAGCACCCGCGATGGCAGCGACCGCTCGTGGTCCATCCTGCTTGATCATTCCAAAGCCAAGGGCAACACCCAGGAGCGCCGCTCCGCCCGCGACCGTAAAAAGCCAGAGATAATTCATCGTCCTGCTCCCGATATCCGGCCACCCAACCTTGAATGACGACGAAGGTTCCCATCAATCTCACAACCGCTGCCATTCTCCGGGAATAGGGCGAACGCCTTCACAGATACTCGTGTCTTGCGTTTGTGCGGCGGATTGACGCACAACTCATGCGATGATATTCATTCTCCAATTGGTCAGGCCAATTGACCAGCTGCGCTTGAGGAGAAGCGCCGAGGAGACCACGATGTTTTCGCCTGTTGAATCACGCCGCCTGTATCGGCAGGTCGCGGATCAGATTCGCCTGATGATCGCGAGCGGCGAGCTTGCCGTCGGCCAGCGGCTGCCGGCCGAGCGCGACCTGGCGGAGCAACTGTCGGTTTCACGCCCGACCGTCCGCGAGGCGCTGATCGTCCTGGAGGTCGAAGGCCTCGTCAACATCCGCATGGGCTCCGGCATCTATGTGGTGCGCCAGCAAGCCGCGACCATTGCCGGAGCCGAGCGCGAGCCCGTGGAGGGGCCCTTCGAGCTGCTTCAGGCGCGTGCCATTATCGAATGCGCCATTGCCGAAGAAGCTGCCGGTCGCGCCAAACCTGACGATATCGCTCTGCTCGATGAAACGCTGACGCGCATGGGGGGTGTGGTCACCGATGCAATCGCAGTGCTCGATGCCGATCGCGCCTTCCACACCGGCATTGCCGCCATCGTTGGGAATGCGACATTGATCCGGGTGACGGGCGAGATGTTCGACATGCGCATGACCCCCTATTTCGCAAGGCTTGCCAGCCACTTCGAGGGGCCCACGACATGGCGCAGCGCCCTGGACGAGCATCGCGCCATCCGCGACGCGATCGCCGCCGGCGATGCCGCCGGCGCCAAGGCGGCCATGCGCGCCCATCTCACAATGTCGCAGAAGAGGTTTTCCGAGAGCTTCGGGGAGGAGTTTTCGGGAGAAGAGGAGCGCGGACGCAACGAGCGGCCGTCGAAAGGAACTGCCAAGACTTAACCCAAGCTCGGGAGGAGAGAGCAATGAAAAGCAGACTGGCAACGATACTTTGCACCGCAGCCGCGATCATGGCGAGCAGCGCGATCGCGCATGCCCAGACAGTGCTGAAATGGGCGCATGTCTATGAAACATCCGAGCCCTTCCATACGGATTCCGTATGGGCTGCGGAAGAGATCAACAAGCGCACCGACGGGCGCTACAAGATCGAGGTCTATCCGGCATCGCAGCTCGGCAAGGAAGCCGACATCAACCAAGGCCTCAAGCTCGGCACGGTCGACATCATCATCTCGGGATCGAGCTTCGCGGCCCGCGACTACAAGCCGATCGGCGTGACTTACTTCCCCTATATCTTCCGCGGTCCCGATCATCTGATCGCCTACACCAAGAGCGATGTCTTCAAGCGGCTTGCGAAAGGCTATGAAGACAAGACCGGTAACCACATCGCCGCCGTCAGCTATTACGGCACGCGCCATACGACATCAAACAAGCCGATCGCCAAATGCGCCGATATGCAGGGCCTGAAGATCCGCGTGCCTGACGTTCCGGCCTATCTCGCCATGCCGCGCGCCTGCGGCGCCAACACGACGCCGATCGCCTTTGCCGAAGTCTATCTCGCTTTGCAGAACGGCACGGTCGAGGCGCAGGAGAACCCGCTGACGACAATCGAGGCGAAGAAGTTCTACGAAGTCCAGAAGAACATCATCCTCACCGGCCACATCGTCGATCACCTCAACACCGTGATCTCGAAGACACGGTGGGCGAGCCTTTCCGACGAGGACAAGAAGATCTTCGGCGATGTGATGCAGGAGGCCGCCGAGCGCACGAGCAAGACGATCGCTGGCAAGGAAAACGGCCTCATTGCGACCTTCAAGGAAAAGGGCCTGAACGTCGCCGAGGTCGACAAGGCCGATTTCGAAAAGACCGTGATGGAAAAGGTCAATTTCGAGGATTTCGGCTACGAGAAGGCCGATTGGGAAGCAATCCGCGCGATCAAGTAAAGCCCAAGGCGCGGTGCCTAAGCGTCGCGCCCTTCGCTAACAAAGCTCGCCGACTTTTCCTTCGTCATGCTCGGGCTTGTCCCGAGCATCTGCTCCGATCGATGCGTGGCAGATCCTCGGCACAAGGCCGAAGGATGCCAGCAAGCAAAGAACGAGCTTTGTCGGCAGTTTAAAGGTCGCGCCCACACGCCGCGCCCTTCTTCCCCAACTGAAACAGGGCCGATCATGTCGCAAGAAATTCACACGCCAATCACCGCCGAAGAAATCGGTCACGAGTTCGAAGGGCACGCGCCGACCGCAAACGTCTCGGATTATGCCATCGAAGACTGGATCACGCTGATCGTCTTCTGGCTGATGGCGGGTTGCGTCTTCCTGCAGTTCTTCACGCGCTATGTGCTGAACGACAGCTACGCATGGACCGAGGAGATTGCGATCAACTGCCTGATCGGCGTCGTCTTTCTCGGTTCCGTCATGTGCGTGCGCACCTCGCGTCATATCCAGGTGGATGTGTTCTATCACTATATGCCGGCAGGTCTGGCGCGCGTGCTCGCCACTTTCGTCGATATCGTTCGCATCGGCTTCTTCGCCTATGGCTGCCATCTGATGTGGCGTTACGTCGACATCGTCGCGGACGAACAGATGGTCACCATCGACCTGCCGCGCAACATCGTCTTCTACTCCGTTCTCGTCGCCTTCGTGCTGATGCTGATCCGCGCGATCGTCGTCTTCATCGCCAATATGCGCCGCGGCTACTCCGTTCTGGAGCGTCCCGAAGAATTCCAGACCATCGAGGGTTGATCTGATGCTACTGCTTCTTGGCTCGTTTCTGGTGCTGATGCTGGTCGGGGTGCCAGTTGCCATCTCGATGGCGGTGGCATCGGTGCTTTACATCGTCCTTTACGGCGTCGCCCCCGACATCATTGTCGCCCAGCGCATGATCGCCGGCGTCGAAAGCTTCCCGCTGCTCGCCGTGCCGTTCTTCATCCTCGCGGGCAACCTGATGAACTCGGCCGGCGTCACCGGCCGCATCTATTCCTTTGCGGTCGCTCTCGTCGGCTGGATGAAGGGCGGTCTGGCGCAGGTCAATATCATCGGTTCGGTCATCTTCTCCGGCATGTCCGGCACGGCGCTCGCCGATGCGGCGGGTATCGGTACGATCGAGATCAAGGCGATGAAGGATCACGGCTATCCGGTCGAGGCCGCGGTCGGCGTGACGGCGGCTTCGGCAACGCTCGGCCCGATCTTCCCGCCGTCGCTGCCTTTCGTGATCTACGGCATGATGGCGAACGTCTCGATCGGCGCTCTTTTCATGGCGGGCATCCTGCCCGGCATCGTCATGACGCTGTTGATGATGATCACGGTCGCCGCCTTTGCTTATAAGAAGCGGTGGGGCTCGGATGCGCCGTTTAATGTCAGAGAGCTCCTATCGGCGGGGATGGAAATCGTCGTCGTCCTGGCGGTGCCGCTGGCCATCTATCTGATGATGCGTGCCGGCGTATCGATGAATGTTGCGGCGGGCATTGCCCTTGCCCTGCTTCTTGCCCTCGACTGGTATTTCCGCTTCTCCGCCGTCATGGCGCTGATGACGCCCGTCATCCTGATCGGCGGCATGACGATGGGCTGGTTCACACCGACGGAGGCCGCCGTCGCAGCCGTCCTCTGGTCTCTGTTCCTCGGTCTGGTGCGTTACCGTACGATGACGCCCTCGACGCTCGCCAAGGCAAGTTTCGATACGATCGAGACGACGGCATCCGTTCTCTTCATCGTCACCGCGGCATCGGTCTTTGCATGGCTGCTGACGGTGAGCCAGGCGGCCCAGCTGCTGTCCGATGCGATCCTGTCGATCACCGACAATAAATGGGTTTTCCTGATCCTGGTGAACCTCTTGATGCTCTTCGTCGGCTGCTTCCTGGATACGATCGCGGCCATTACCATCCTCGTGCCGATCCTTCTGCCGATCGTCCTGAAGTTCGGGATCGATCCCGTCCAGTTCGGTCTCATCATGACGCTGAACCTGATGATTGGCCTGCTGCACCCGCCGCTCGGCATGGTGCTTTTCGTGCTGTCGAGGGTCGCGAAACTTTCCGTCGAACGCACGACCATGGCGATCCTGCCCTGGCTGGTGCCGCTTTTCCTGGCGCTGATCCTGATCACCTTCGTGCCCGCCATATCGCTGTGGCTGCCGCAGCAACTCGGGCTGCTGAGATAGGAGCGGAAGATGCGGACACGTGTGGCACGGCTTTACCAAAAGGGCGACCTCAGGATCGAGACCGCCGTGGTTGCGGCCCCTGGCCCCGGCGAGGTGCTTCTCAAAATGGCGGCCGCAGGCATCTGCGGCTCCGACCTGCATTATTATCAGGACGGCGGCTTCGGGCCGGTTCGGGTTCGCGAGCCGATCATACCAGGCCACGAGGCATCAGGAACCGTAAGCCAAGCGGGCGAGGGGGTCGATCTGAAGGCCGGGACGCTGGTGGCGGTCAATCCCAGCCAACCCTGCGGGCATTGCGAATATTGTCAGAAAAACATGCCGATCCACTGCCTGGAAATGCGCTTCATGGGCAGTGCGATGCGCCTGCCGCATGAGCAGGGCATGTTCCGGGAATGGCTGGTGGTGCCGGCCAAGCAATGCTTTGCGGTCGGACCTGCGACAACCGCCGCGGAAGCGGCCTGCAGCGAGCCGCTCTCCGTCTGCCTGCACGCGGCATCGCGCGCAGGAAATATCACAGGCAAGCGCGTGCTGGTCACCGGAGCCGGCCCGATCGGCGCCCTGGTGGTTGCCGTCGCCAGTTATTTCGGCGCAGATGAGATCGTGGTGACCGATCTCGCGGATGCGGCGCTGGACCGGGCCAAAGCGATGGGCGCCAGCCGGACGATCAATGTTTCGAAGGACGTCGCTGCGCTTGCGGAATATGAGGCGGGAAAGGGCTATTTCGATCTCGTCTTCGAATGCTCGGCCGCCGCCCCGGCAATCCGCGGCGCGATTGCCGCGATCAGGCCGCGCGGAACGATCGTGCAGGTCGGCGTCACAGGAGACGTCCCGATCCCTCTCAACGCCATCGTCGGCAAGGAGCTTCAACTCCACGGAACGCAGCGCTTCCACGAGGAGTTCGGTACTGCCGTCGAGCTGATCTCCAGCCGCAAGATCGATGTGCGGCCGATCATCAGTCACAGCCTGCCGCTCGAAGAAGCCACCGCCGCCTTCACGCTCGCCGGCGATCGCGCAGCTGCCTGCAAGGTGCAACTCACCTTTTAGAGCGCGTCGCCGAACTCATAGCTGTTGCCGGATGGATCGATGGGCAATCGAGGTTGCCGGTTGCCGGTCGCCTTGCCGACGCAGCATTCGCTGCGCGTGAAGGCAGTAACTTTTCCTGACCCGAACCTGTTTTCTCGCTGACTGGGCGAGCGGATTCGATTCCGGAGCCTCACGAAATTCTTGACGTCTATCTTATGTCTACATAATGTCTTCCAAAAGGATTATGAGATGGACGATGACATTCTCTCCGAAATCGGCAACCCCGACCGCAAGGGCAACCTGGGTCTTGCGCTCCGCAGACGCATCCTGACGATGGAGCTGCCGCCAGGTGCGGTGTTGGACGAGGTGGCGCTGAGCGAGGAGTTCGGGCTGTCCCGCCCGCCGGTTCGCGAGCTGATGCGGCAGATGGCTGGCGAAGGTTATATCGAGCTCGAAGCCAACCGGGCGGCGCGCGTCAGTTCGATGAGTTACCAGTCGCTGCGCGACTTCTTCCTTCTTGCGCCGATGATCTACATCACCGCTAACAAGCTGGCGGCCGAGAACGGGACGCGCGGGCAGCTCGACGTGCTCAAGCAGATTCAGCAATCATTTCGAAACGCCGTTGACAACTGCGACGTCGAGGGGCGCGTCTTCTACAACGACCAGTTCCACCGACAGATCGGCGAGATGGCGCACAACATCTATCTGGTTCCAAGCCTGCGGCGATTGCAGATCGACCACGCGCGCATCGGCAAGGTCTTCTACCAGCACCCGAACACGCCTCGCATGCAGGAAGAGCTCGAACTCGCCACGCAACAGCATGACGAGATGATCGACGCCATCGGGAAACGCAATCCCGACGTAGCCGGAGAACTGGCGCGGCTTCACCTCGAACTTTCACGACGAAACATGGCCATGTACGCGGCCCCAGAGGGTCTGGAGACGCCAACCCTCTAGGACCATTGCCTTGACCTTCGACGGCCTAACGCGGGACACCAAACGAATGTCTGACTTCCAGTTTCCAGGCCTGAACCTTGCCATTACCACGCCGTTCGACGATGCCGGACGTATCGACTACGGCAGGCTCGAATACAATGTCGAGCGCTATCTTGCGGCAGGCGTCAGGAGCTTACTGTTCAGCTCCGGCACCGGCATGCACGTCTACCTTTCCAAGGAGGAATCCGAGGAACTGATCCGACGCGGAGCGCGGATCGTCAACGGACGGGCAAAGGTGATTGCGCAGACCTCCGCTCTCCTCGTGGAAGACGTCGTCGAGCGTACCATCCGCGCGCGAGATGCCGGCGCCGAAGGCGTCATGGTTCTCCCGCCCTTCTTCGAAGGACCGACCGACGACCAGGGCATCGTCGATTTCTACAGCGAGGTTGCGAAGGCCGGTCTTCCGGTGATCGGCTACAACGTTCCCCAGGCGGTCGGCGTCGCCGTTACGCCGGAACTTTTCGACAGGCTGAACGAAATCCCCGGCTTCTGTGCCGTCAAGGACAGCAGCGGCGATCTTGGAAAGCAGGCAGCACTTATCCGCACCGGCCGTTTCGTCATGAACGGCGCTGACCCTCTCGTTCCCTACGCGCTCTATGCCGGATGCGACGGCCTGATCTGGGGTGGGGCGAACTTCGCTCCGAGAACCTGCGTCGCCCTCGTCGAGGCCGCCGCCGAGCATAAATGGGACGAGGTTCGCGCCCTCTGGAAAATCTTGGAGCCGTCGATGGGGCTGATCTGGGAAGGCGATTACGTGCAGTCCGTCTATGCGGCGGCAGATCTGGTGGGCTACGGCGCCGGAGTTCCCCGAAAACCGCTGCGCGGGCTTGTCCCAGAAAAGCTTCCCGCCATCCGGCGCTCCCTCGAAACGCTCATGGAGCATGAAGCGATCTGACGTGACCCAGGCCGGAAAAAACGTTTTCATTGCATCCAGGCTTCCGAAACGCGCAGGCGTTTCGGGCTGGGTTGCCACACTTGCGCCGCGCACGCCACGGCCGGCGCTGACCGGATCGGTCATTGCGGATGTCGCGATCATCGGCGGTGGTTTCGCCGGCCTTTCCGCGGCCCGGCGCATATCACGCCTGGACCCGACCGCGCAGGTCGCCGTGCTGGAAGCGGGTATCGTCGGCGAGGGGCCGGCGGGCGCGAACTCGGGCTTCATCATCGACCTGCCGCACGAGGTCTCGTCCGACGATTTCAGCGGAGAGTCGGAGGCGAGGTTCAGGCAATCCGTGCTCATACAGCGCTCGGCCATTGCTCTGGCGAGCGAGATGGCCGCCGAAAACGGTTGGGGCAAGGACGTGTTCGATCCCTGTGGCCGATACAGCGTCGCCATCAGCGCGGAAGGCGACAGGCACCTCGAGGACTATGCGCAGCAGCTCTCGAAAATGGGCGAAGACCATCGGCTTCTGAGCGCCGGGGAGATCGGGGCGGTAACGGGATCGCCGGTCTACACCTCCGGTCTGTTCACGCCCGGCACGGTCATCGTGCAGCCCGCCGCCTACATTCGCGGGGTCGCCGACTGTCTGAAGAAGCCGGCCACCCTTTACGAGCGGTCGCCGGCGCTCTCGTTCGAGCGCCTCGGTACGGGCTGGCTCGTCAAGACGCCGCAGGGTTCCGTGCAGGCGGCAAAGATCATCATGGCAAACAACGGACATGCGGAGAGCTTCGGGTTCTTCCGTGGACGCCTGCTCCACGTCTTCACCTACGCCTCCCTCACCGAGGAGTTCGACCCCTCGCGCCTCGGCGGAGAACGGAAGTGGGCCGCCACGCCCGCCCTGCCGATGGGAACGACCGTCCGCCGCATCGGCACGGCCGGCGGCGATCGAATCCTGGTGCGCTCCCGCTACAGCTATAATCCGAGCATCGCAGTCAGCGACTCCGCGATCCAGCGGGCCGGCCGCCTCCACGACGGCAAGTTCTCCAAACGCTTTCCCACCCTTGGCGGCGTCGGGATGCAGTATCGCTGGGCCGGCGCGATGGCGCTCACACGCAATCATGTTCCGGCATTCGGTGAGATCGAGCGAGGCGTGTTCGCGGCATGCGGCTGCAACGGTCTTGGAGCGTCGAACTCGACGGCATCAGGGATCGCGGCCGCGGAACTGGTGCTCGGACATGATTCCGAACTCGGCCGCGTCTATGCGCGTCTCGCTGCCCCTGCGGCATTGCCGCCGCAGCCCTTCACGACGATCGGAGCAAAGATCCACCTCGCCTATCGCGAGTGGAGTGCAGGATCCGAGTGATAAGCGGGATCTCCAATCTGCGCCAACGGCGCAGTTGACGATACGGCGAGGCTGACCATACGCGATCTGGCTGGATGCGCGGGTGGGGATCACGGTTCAGCGCCTGCCCCTCGTGCGCGTCGCCAGAACATTGCGGATCGAGAAGCTGGAATGAATCCTGAGGACGCCGGGCAAGGTCGACAGGATCTCTTTGTGAATCCGCTCGAACTCGCCGGCATTGGCAACCTCCACACGCAGCAGGTAATCCGAACCACCGGTCATCAGAAAACATTCCCGGATCTCTGGATGCCGGCGTACCGCCGCCTCCAGGCGGTCGAGATAGTCTTCCGTTTGTCGTTCGAGAGTGATGTTGATGATCACGGCGATCATTTCATCCGCATTGCCGGTGTCCACCAGCACCGTATAGCCGCGGATCACGCCTGATTTTTCCATGATCTTGATGCGCCTGAGACAGGCCGATGGCGAGAGACCGATCTCGGCGGCGAGCTTGGCATTGCTCATGCGGGCATCGAGGCGCAGCAGTCTCAGGATATTGCGATCGATCGCGTCGAGAGCAGGCATAGTGGATTATTCCAAATTTTTATTGATTATGCGGATAATTGGCGGATCATGCAATAATCGACTGCTGAATGATCGGCAATTTCGCTCATTATTTCATAAACTCCCTGAGATCGAAAAGGGGTGGACATGGATAGCGATATTTTGGTTTCCCGCACACGAACTGCCACGACCGCGCAGGGAGCCACGGGCTATCTGACGATCGATCTTGCCGCCCTCGGCCGTAACTATTGCAAGCTCGTATCGATGCTGGC
>NZ_VSZV01000021.1:0-811 GCF_008919455.1 Rhizobium sp. PEPV16 | reverse complement strand
GACCGCTCAAACGACGTGACGCCTCTCGACGGTGCACGCAACGGGCGATGGGCCCGAGCAAGCCCTCAGCAACCAGGAAAGGACCGATACCATGACCATTCTTCCGACACGCCAGCGGGTCGCCGGCGCGAGCCGAACAGCTCTGATCACACTGGCATTGCTGTCGCTCGCCCTGCCGGGCGCAGCCATTGCCACCACCGCGGCAACGCAGGTGCAGGCTCCGGACAGTGCCGCGATCGAACGACAGAACAGGGCGATCGTCGAAGCCGCCTTCGAAAAATGGCGTGGGGGCGCCTATGTCTTCGCGGAACTTCTCGCCCCCGACGTCGTCTGGACGATCCATGGCTCCGGGCCGGTTGCGGGCACCTATCGCAACCAGAAGGATTTTATCGAACAGGCATCACGTCCCCTGACCAGCCGCCTTGCGACGCCGGTCGTGCCGGAGGTGCATGACATCTTTGCCGACGGCGACACGATCATCATCCGCTTCGACGGAACGGCGACCACGACGTCGGGCGCGCCTTATCGCAACCAGTTTGTCTGGATATTCAAGATGAAGGACGGCCTCGTCGTCAATGCGGAAGCCTTCCTGGACCTCGTTGCCTATCAGCAGGTCGTCGACAACAACGCCCCACGTTCCCAATGACCGACGCCTGCGGTTTCGGCAGAACTGAGTGTCTGCCGAACCGACACCGCGCGCACATGCGCGATCGCCTCCATACCGAGAACAGCAACGCTTAAGGGAGCCCGATCATGCGACAGCCATTGAGACGTGGCGCGCAACGACGGGACTTCCATGGATTGGCGAATG
>NZ_VSZV01000193.1:0-11653 GCF_008919455.1 Rhizobium sp. PEPV16 | reverse complement strand
ACGTCGTCGTTGTCAGCCAAAGCGCGTGGGGTGGAACCTCGGCCTGTTCTGGATCGGACAAGCAGACCCTGCACACGGCAAATACGGCCGATCAGGGCGACAATTACAACGCAATGGCGCGCGCCATCCGCAGCGGCGGCGCCATGGACGAGGACACGGCCTATGTCGAGGCGGTAGGCTCGTCACGGATGATGGCATCGCTCCAGTTCTTAGGTCTGCCGCTGCCGCAGGATCCGCTTGGCGGGACGCTCAGATATCAGACCGACCATGACGAGGTCGGCCGCGCCACCAGTTGCGGCCCGCGCACCTCGCGCCTGATGGTTAAGGTGTTGGCCGAGGAGGCGATCCGGCTCGGAGTGCCGTTTTACAACCAGACCACCGCGGTAAAGATCCTCACCGAGGGCGCTGGCGCTGACCGCCACGTCGTCGGCATTCTCGCTATGCGCGCTACCGACCGTACGGAGGAGAACCCGCTGGGCATCGCGCTGTTCGTCACCGGCGTGATCGTGCTCGCCGCCGGCGGCCCGGGCGAACTCTATCGCGACAGCGTATATCCCAACGGTTGCTTCGGCTCTCTCGGATTGGCGCTCGAGGCAGGCGTCGAACTCGTCAACCTGACCGAAAGCCAGTTTGGCATCGGAACACGCAGAGAAGGGTTCCCCTGGAACCTGTCCGGCACCTATGTCCAGGCGATCCCGCATATCTACTCGCTCGATTCAGACGGCGCTGAACGCCATTTCCTGGCAGAATACTATCGCAGCACGCAGGAGCTGGCGTCGAACGTCTTCCGCAAGGGCTATCAATGGCCATTTCACGCGACGCGCATGCTCGACTTCGGCTCAAGCCTGGTCGACCTTGCCATCTCCCGCGAAACCGCCGCAGGGCGGCGCGTCTTCATGGACTTCAATCGCAATCCCCTATCCGTGCCGGGCGACCTGCCGTTCAGCCTGGAAAGACTGGATGAAGACGTCCGCGACTATCTCGGCGAGGCCGGCGCCGACCAGGACATGCCGATCGATCGATTGAAGCATATGAACCCGCTCGCGATCGAACTCTATCGCCGCTACAAGATCGACATTGCCGAGGAGCCGCTGGAATTCGCCGTCAACAACCAGCACATGAACGGCGGCATCATGGTCGACACCTGGGGCCGCAGCAGTCTCGGCGGCTGTTACGCGGTCGGAGAGGCAGCGGGCACACACGGCGTGACGAGGCCGGGTGGAGCAGCGCTCAATGCCGGGCAGGTCTTCGGTACCCGCGCGGCAGAGCACATCAGCGCGACCTGCAGGGCAAAGCGGTACCCCACGGGGGACATAACCGGTACAGCAGAGGCAGGTATCGCCGACCTCCTTGCCGTCCTTCGGACCGAGAGCCCGCTCACCGTCAAATCGATCCGTTCGCAAGTGCAGGCACGAATGAGCGACAAGGCCGGCATCCTCTGCGATCAGGAAAGTGTCAGCGGTGCCCTGATTGAAGCACGCAAGCTGAATGCTGAAATTCGCGCTAACGGCGTCGCCCACGGTCGAGCAGCGGAGGCGGTTCGCGGCGTGCAATGGCGGCATATGGCGCTTGCTTCGGAAGCCGTGCTCAGCGCGCTTGATTTCTTCATTCGCAACGGCGGCGGCAGCCGTGGCGCGCGCGCGATATGCCATGCGGAGGGCGAATCTCTTCCGCTGGCGAACTCAGGGCCGTTACAGGACTATCGCTTCCGAAAGGAACGCCAAGCGCACCGGGAACAGCAGATTATCGTGCGGCTCGATGGCAATGAGATCACGCTTTCCACACGTCCGAACCGCAGCTTTGACGAGAGCGCCAGATCCTTCTTCGAGCGGGACTGGCCGGCCTGGTTGACCGGCCGCATCTACGACCGCGGCACGGATGGATAAGGCTCCGCATCGCCCTCGCGGCGTGTGTTGATCAATCGGGATTCGGCACCGGCGGCGGAACACGGATGCGTTCGGTCTCGTCAGAACCTTCGGCGACGGCTTCCTCGCTTTTGCGCACGTTCCGCGGCGGGTCCTTTCCTTCGACCGGCTTCGGCGACAACTGGTCGTCGGCCTGGATTTCGTCGGTGTTCAGGTAGTTCTTGCTTTCGCCCATAGCGGTTACTTCCGGTTGGAGAATTGCGGGGCAGGGATGCGGTCCTTCCGGTCGGCGCGGCCTGTTTCCGGATCGGCATCGATGACACCGTCGCCCGCCTCGCGGCTGCTGCCCATGCTGATTGGCGGCTTACGCTGGTCATCGACATTGGCCTCGGGCAATTCGTCGTCCTGAGTGTCCTCATTCAGTGACTTCGGCGGAAGCTTTGCGGAATTGGGGATGGAATTCGTAGGCATTGGACAATCTCCTTTACCAGCTAACTCCGACCGACATTGCAGGTTCCCTGGTTCCTCTGAGATCGACATCGCGGCTTACAGATCTGCTCCAGCTGCGGAAAAGTCGAGCTCGATCATGACGGGCGCGTGGTCGCTCGTATGCGCCCAGCTGCGGGGCTTTCTCCTGACGGTTGCCGATCGAAGCAACGGCGCGACTGCCGGACTGAGCAGGAAGTGGTCGATCCGAAGCCCTGCATCCCGTTCGAAGCTGTTCCGCCAGTATTTCCAGAAGGTGTAGATGTGCTCTCCCGGATGCAGATGTCTGACGGCATCGGTCCAGCCCTGAGCGACGAGATGAGCATAGGCTTTGCGCACTTCCGGCCTGAAGAGGGCGTCGTCCAGCCAGCGCTCAGGCTTGTAGACGTCGATCTCCGTCGGCATGACGTTGAAATCGCCGGCCAGAATCGAAGGTACATCGAGCTCCAGGAGTTCGGCGGCGTACTCCTGCAGACGGCGGAACCAGCGCAGCTTGTAATCGAACTTTGCGCCCGGAAACGGATTGCCGTTGGGAAGATACAGGCATCCGATCAGGATGCCGTCGACGGCAGCTTCGATATACCGGCTGTGAGTATCGTCAGGATCGCCAGGAAGACCGCGACGCGTCAGTATCGGTGTCTTGCCCTTCGCCAGGATGGCCACCCCGTTCCAGGATCTCTGTCCGTGCCAGATGGCGCCGTAGCCGGCCTGTTCGATCTCCTTTCGCGGAAACCTGGCATCGTCTGTCTTCAGTTCCTGGAGGCAGACCACATCAGGGACGTCCTCTTTGAGCCAGCGCAGCAGGATCTCCAGCCGCCCATTGATGCCGTTGACATTGTAGGTCGCGATTTTCATGAGCCCCCCGGAAGCCCGGGCGATGCCGGGCAACATCTAAAAGCGCTCCTGAGTTTCCTCCTCAGGAAGTCCGCGTCCGCAATCGGCCCAATCAAGGCGGCTTTCCACACCGTAGTGTCCCGCCGGGCTGATCTTCTCCGGGCTGTCGAGCGAGCCGACGGTCACCCGGATCAGTTCGTCGCCGTCGTACTGAAGATAGAGTGGTGTTCCGCACTTGCCGCAAAAGCCGCGCGTCGCGATCGGCGACGATCGGTACGAGGTGGGCGTACCGGCCGTCCAGGCAAGATCGTCGATCCTCGCCTGGACCAGGACCGCGAAAGGGCCTCCGGTCGCCTTCTTGCACATGTCGCAGTGGCAGTACCCCGAATGCGGCGGATCACCGGCGAATTCGTACCGGCAGGATCCGCAAAGACAGCCGCCAGTCCATCGCGCTACCATGGCTGGCTTCTCAACGCGTCGCGCCGAAGACGAAGGCGATGCCGGCGACGATCGCTGCGGCTGTTAGCGGCTGCCGGCGTATGCGATCCTCGAGCTCATGAACGAATGTGCGTGCTTCCGCCTTTGCCAGGCGAGCCGATCCGGACGCCAGTTCCGATGCGGACTCGGCCACGCGGCTTGCTTCTCTCTGAAGAGATCGCATTCCTTGGCGGTCGACATCGGAGGCTTCCGAGGAGCGGGCGGTGTCGCCGGTCGAGCGTAGAGCTTGATCGACATACGGATATTGCTCGTCAAGCCTGGTGGGATCCGGCTCCCGCTTGACACGCTCAGCCGCCTCGACATCGCTGCGGCCGGCCGGAATAGAAGTGTGAGTGGCAGACACGGGGTCGGACGCAGGAAAAGTATCCTCGATTGCTTTGTCGAGTTCGCCTTTTCGCGCCTGCTTCCGCTGCTCTGCCTGTTCTTTTCGCATGGACTGGACTGCGGGGGATTCGTTTGGATTTGCCATGGAAGTTTCCTCTGTTGCACCCTGAACAAACAAAGCGGCGAGAAGCGGAGAAGTTCCATGGAATGCTTCCGCGCTTAACAGCGTTGCACGAACAGCCCCTCGCAGAGGTGCGCTTGAGGTGCCACCATGCGACATTTTTCCGATGACAAGCATTACAATCGGCGAGCGGCGGACCAAAGTCTTGCCGCACCTACTACCTAGGTCGGTTGCATTCTTTACTCGGAACAGCGAAAAGTCTCATACGTCGTATTGCATGGGAAGCGGCAACGAACGGACGAACGAGGCTATGGCATGAGTATCCGGAAACGCGATTTTCTGAGATTGGGCGGCAGTGCGGCCGTCGCTCTCATCGCTGCTGCATCACCAGTCAGTTTGAATTTCGGCGGTTCCCTTCCTGTTCTGGCGGCGGACTTTGCGCAGGCAAAGGACGGCAACAACGGGAATGGCAACGGCAATGGTGGAGGGAATGGCAACGGCGGCGGTAATGGCAACGGGGGAGGGAATGGCAACGGTGGCGGCAGCGGCAATAGCGGTTCCGGGAACGGCAATGGTGGAAATTCCGCCGGTGGTGGAGGATCGTCTTCCTCTAGCACAGGATCGTCAGCAAGATCGGGCGCGAGAGCGACAGCAGCGTCCGATGGCTCCATCGACGTCCGCCATTCGAACGGCATCACTGAAACCCTGCAACGCGGTCGCTACGTTATGAAGGACTCGAAGGGCCGGACGATCATCAGTCGACAAGCAACGGCAAACGATGCCCGCCGGATGAGCCGCTTTCTTCGCTGACGCCTGATAGGCGGGTGATAATCCGTCTCAGCGCCGTTCGCGCCACTGTAGAGCCGCCTCGGTCCGGTTTGAGGCGCCGAGCTTGCTCAGGATTTGGGTCATATGGTGCTTCACAGTCTTTTCCTGCAGGTTGAGACGCAAGCCGATATGCTTGTTTGACAGGCCCTGTGCGACAAGATCCATCACCTCGCGTTCCCGTGGCGTCAGGCTGCTTTTGTCGGAGGTTCCGCCATTCAAGGAATTTTCCATGACCTTCGCCGACATGGTCGCCGAGATATATCGTGAGCCGCGCAGGACGGTTTGGATTGCTTCGGCGAGGCCACGTGAACCAACACCTTTCAGAACATAGCCCATTGCGCCCCGTTGCAGAGCTCCCAGTAAAGTGTCCACCTCCTCGGATACCGTCAACATCAGCACTTTCGTTGCGGGGCTCCGCGCCAGGACGTCACTGATCGCAGAAAGCCCGCCGCCGGGCATCGAGACATCGAGGAGCATGATGTCGGGGCGGTTGTCTGAAGCGATCATCGCCGCATCATCGCTGCTGGCTCCCTCGCCAACGACGATAAAGCCGCTGATTTCGGATAGGCTGCGCGTAACACCCTCGCGAAAAAGTGGATGATCATCCACGACGCCGATGGTGATTGATGTCATTCCTACTCTCCCACTTCCATTGGCTCGAAGATCATGGTCACCGTCGTTCCTCCTTCGCCCGTCTTGATGTCGAAGGAACCTCCCAGGCTGTCGACGCGCTCGCGCAACCCCACGAGACCAAGGCTCGTTGGCCTTACCTCGGTCGGATCGAAGCCGTCGCCGTGATCGCTGACCTCGACACGGACATGACCCTTGCGCGACACGGCTCTGACAGCCTGCTGAACGCCGCCGCCGTGGCGATAGGCGTTGTTCAAGGCTTCCTGAACGAAGCGATAGATACAGATCTTCACGGCGGGGGGAAGTTCCGGTCCATCCTCGTCGATAACAGTTTCGACAGGTGTTTCGGTCTTATGTTGATGCGCTTCGACGACCCGCGTGACAATCTCGGTGATCGAGGATTTTTCGATGTGTGGAAGCACCAGGCCTCTGCAGATATTGCGGATCTCCGTCATCGCTTCGGCAAGGCTCGAGCGTATCCAGGCAAGCTCCTTCTCACGCGCTTCGGGCTGGGTGGACGCATTGATCAACACGTCGCTGTCCAGGCGCAATGAGGCATAGGCGATGTGCTGGGCCGGACCGTCATGCAGATCGGCACCGATGCTGCGCAAGTATGTTTCGTTCAGCGCTGCCGCACGCTGCGAGGCGCGCTGCAGGCGCCGCTGAAGTCCGCGGTTTTCCGCCAGCAGCGCAGAGAGTTCGGTGACCCGGTCTTTGAGATCCTTGCGCTGCGCCTCGATCGTGCGGCTACCCCGGAACACCAGAACCGAGAGAACAAGGAAAAAGGTCGCCGTGAGGGCGGCGACGGCGCCCCAGCTCCGGAGCCTGGCACGCGCCAGACTATCGCCCAGTCCTTCCGCTGACTCGTAGAATTCAAGGACGGCGACCGCCTGTCCGGACCATGGCTGGAGCACCGGGTTATAGATCTCCATCAGCGGCTTGCCGAGCGCGCGCTCCCTGTCGCTTTCCGGATCGCTGGCGATTTCGTAGCGCGCGACGAGAGACCCTGCGAATGCCCTCTGCAGCTTGTCGCTGACGGCAAACGTCTTGCCCACCAGCTCCTTCTCGTTCGAATAGAGGATGGTGCCGTCGCTTCGCCACAGCTTGAACGAAACAAGGCGTTTGCCGAGTGCACCCTGACCGAGCGTCTCGTCCAGAGCCTGAGCACTCGCTTCATCAAGCAGTGATTCTGTTTGCATATCGGGAAGAAGCGGTGCGATCACGCTGTCCACATAAAGCGCCGTTGCCGCTCCCGAATTGTGGATGACGGTTTCCTCGATGAGGTGGCTCACGAAAAGACCCACCACGAACATGGCGGCAATCGAAATGAGCCCACCCGCGATGAAGAACTGGGAGGCGAGTGAGCGGGCATTCCAGCGGCGAAGCCAATTCATGTTGATACCGGTAAGAGACAGCCCGAATAACCTACCGCGTCTTCAGAGTTTTCCAAACAGCATCAGGGCAAATTCCTCGTGTCGAACACCTCGGCGCCTCTTATGCTCTGGGTCAACCCGACGGTATCGCCGGACATGACCGCGCCGAAGACGTAGAGAAGGGCAGCCAGAACGATAACAAGTGCGAAAACGGACGCGTTGCAGGCGTCATTCACTCGGGATCTAGGACTCTGGGGCATGTCGGATCTCCTTGGTCTCCTTCGAAACGGAGCGATACCGGTGCCCGTTCCACTCCAGGGACTTCGGTCGGACAGGGCTGGGACCAAGGTCTGGCGCCCATAGACATCAACGGACTCAGTCATATTTCACGATCGACAGACCAAGGTTTGGAGGCTTGTACGTGACGATTTCCGCAGATATCGAAGGCGGCATCAGCTCCGCATCTGCCGTTTTTCCCGCGCCGTTCGAGGAAGACGTTGCCGGCTTTTACGAGGCCTTTCTCGTGCCCATACTTTTCGAGCCTTATGCGTCGGAGATGGCGATCGTCGCCGAACGATTGAAACCGGGCAGCGTTCTCGAGGTTGCTGCGGGGACCGGCGCCTTGACACGCGCTTTGCGGGCGACACTCGATCATGCAACGGAACTCGTTGCCACCGACCTCAGCCAGGCGATGATAGACGTCGGCGCACCATCGCTGACGATGTCGCGGACTCACTGGATGAACGCCGACGCGCAAAATCTCCCCTTCGCGCCGTCGATGTTCGATCTCGTCGTCTGCCAGTTCGGGGTGATGTTCTTTGCAGATAAGCTGAAGGCCTATGGCGAGGCTGCAAGAGTGTTGCGGAGCGGCGGTCGTTTCCTGTTTGCGACCTGGGATTCGCTTTCTGCTAACGATTTCGCAAGATATGTGGACGAATGCCTGACAGGCCTTTTTCGGTCCGATCCGCCGGACTTTCTAAGTCGGCTGCCATACTCCTATTTCGACCCCCATACGATCAAGGCGCATATGTCTTCGGCAGGATTTGATTCGGTTTCCTGCGATCGGATCGAGTTGACCTCCGTCGCGGCCGCGCACGACGTCGCTGCAGCCTTCTGTCAAGGCACTCCGCTCAGGGGAGAGATCGAAAAGCGGGCGCCGGGGCGCATTCTGGAGATCGTCGACGAAGTGGCAGAGCAACTGGAATCGCGCCACGGAGTGCGTCCGTGCGGCGGCATGAGTGCGTTGGTCGTCGTCGGCCGTGTGTCATAATTCTCGTCAGCGTACGGCGGCAATCATGCGGTTCCTCCATATTGAATGTCCAGACGTTCCCCGCCGAGATATGACTGCTCACCGGGGTCAGCTTGTGCGTTGCGCGTAGGAAGGCTCGCGCATGGCTCGGATGACGTGCCGTTCTATCTCCGAGCAGGTCTCTTCATATTCCCGCACCAGGTTCGGATTGAACCGTTGCCGTCGAACTGCGTCGCGCGCCTCGACGGCCATCTGGTAGGCTTCGAAGAGCTCGAGCTGCCACGGGTCGCGGGTTTCCATGATCAGCTTGCGCAACTGCGGCAGGCGCATCGCCAGGCGCCTGCGTCCCGCCTCCTGACGGTTGGATCGTGCCATCTCCTTCAGTCTCCTCTATGCCCGCGACGACAGGGCCTTCGATCGGCAATTAGCGCCGGCGACCGATATTGAAATGGGTTTTAGGACCAAAGGCCAGGCCCCATCGGACTGAGGTCCGGGGCGTGGAACGACCCTGCCTCCAGCTAGTTGGTTTGCCAGCGGTCAAGAAGGCCGCCTCGAAACAGAAGGAGGAGAAAATGCTCTCCAAGCTTATCGTCGGTGCGGCCACTGCCGCGACCCTCATGTCGGGCGTCGCATTCGCCCAGTCCTCGACCGTTAATGGTGCGGCGGGTGGTGCGGTTACCGGTGCGATCGTCGGTGGCCCAGTCGGTGCTGCTGTCGGTGGCGTTGCCGGCGCCGTTGTTGGCACGGCGATCGATCCGCCGCCGCAAAAGGTCGTCACCTATGTCCGCGAGGCTCCAGCACCATCGGCGCGCGTGGTCGTGAAGGAGAAGATTGTCGTCGGCCAGCCCCTGCCGGAGACGGTCGTCGTGACGCCTATTCCGGATGACCCGACCTATGCTTATGCGGTCGTCAATGATGAACGTGTCATCGTCGAACCGTCGTCCCGCAAGGTGATCCAGGTCATCAAGTGACCTGATGCGACGCAGCCACTGCCGCGTCATTGCTCCGGAAATCATCTTAAAACCTGAGAACCGCCGCACGACAGACGGAAGCGCCGTCGTGCGGCCAAAAAGCAGAGAGATTGTTATGAAGACCAAGACACTCGCAGTGCTGATGACGGCACTCTCGATCGGCGTTTCGCCGGTCGGTACCATGGCCGCCGCCGCGCAGGATGCACCGATCCTTCCCAAGAAGGGTGCTGCCGAAAACAACCAGTCCAGCGGTGGTGCGACCCAGCAACCGGATGCGGGGGGCGCCGCCTCCTCGGGTGGCGCAGGCGCATCGAGTAGCCAGGATGCGCAGCAGCAACCTTCCGGCTCCGACGGAAACTCGTCGGGGGCGTCGACCGGAACCTCCACGGATGGCTCCTCGGGTCAGACGACAACTCAGCCCGGTGCCAAGACGCAGTCCGGAAGCTCGAGCGAAACCGGTGCCGCAGGCACGGACACCTCCGGCGGAAGCCCGGATGCTTCGAAGTCGTCCAAGTCGGGGCAGTCCTCGACGGAAAGCCAAAAGCCTGCCGGCAGCCAGGACACCGGCACATCGACCGGCTCCGGCGAGAGCCAGAAATCCGGCGACGCGAAGTCTTCCAGCGGCTCGACTGAGACCCAGTCGGACAGCAAGACCAACAACACATCCGTCGACAGCAACACTCAGAACACCACGAAGACCGAGACGAACAACACGACCAATGTGAACATCTCCGTCGAGCAACAGACGGAAATCCGCCAGGTAGTGAAGGAAGTTCAGGTCGAGCCGGTGCGGGAGGTGGACTTCACGGTCTCGGTCGGCACGACCATTCCGAAGAAGATCAGGCTCGAGCCGCTGCCGCCGCGGATCGTGGAGATCGTACCGCAGTACAAGGCCTACCGCTTCTTCCTCCTCGCGGACGGCCGGATCGTCATCGTCGATCCCTCTGCATTCACGATCGTCTACATCATCTCGGCATAACGGCCGGTGCCCGGCGGCGACCGTCGCCGCCGGGGCCGAGGAGAGGGAACATGATCTATTCCGAAGAGAAATCCGCAGGTCTGGCCGTCCCGCTGATCGCCATCCTGCTGGCGATCGCCGGCATTGTCGCCGTGCTTGTCGCCATCGGCGGCCGACATGATAGCACCGCCGCCCGCGTCTGGGTCCCGCAGGCTCAACAACAGGGGTCAGGACAATGAAAGCCATCGCATCCGTCGTCTTTGGAATCTTGAGCTCGGTCGGGGCCTGCATGGCTGCCGCATCTGTCGCATCCTACGTCGTCGCGGACTCAGAACCTCATGCCTTCAAAGACCTGACGTCGCGCGATCTGTGGACGACGACACCGGTGAAAGTCGATATCCGGCAGCAGCAATACGAGCGAATTCCGCCTCTCTACTCCAGCTACGTCACCGAGGCGCCTGCTATCACGACGTCAAGTGTGAAGCCGGTTCCCGATCGCCCGTCAACAGCCGAACTCCGGACACCGCAGCCAAAGCTTTCTGCCGAGCACCTTGCTTGGTGCGCGCAACGCTACCGTTCCTTCGACCCTGCGACCAATAGCTACAGATCCTATAGCGGCGGGATCCGCGAGTGCTCTTCGCCGTTCCAGAAGATCGTCGCCGAAGCCGATGAGGGCGTCACCACCAAGGTGAATGCACAGGCGGCGGCTCGGTGCGCTGCTCGCTACAAGTCGTATCGTCCGGAGGACAATACTTATCAACCATGGGAAGGACCAAGGCGCAGCTGCGACACTTCAGATCTCGTCGCAACGAGCGATTGATCGATCGGCTGTGGCGGCGAAGAGAGTACTGAACCGCACCGATACGGTCACTCAGACCAAAGTCCATGTTCCAAACGCTGTGGTTGTGATAACGGGTTGCATTCGAACGTCGGAGATCGGGGATGGCGACGACGCTGATAATGGAAATCCAGCAGGCGCAGATAAGGCTTCCGTTCTTGAGCAGGGCGGACCGTGGCGCTCTTATCGTTCGCATCCTGCGCGAGCTGAAGACGCATAGGCAGCAGGTCCTCGGCCATGTCCCGGCCGAGCGCTGCGTTTGGATCGACACGCTGATTGAGTCCGTGTCCTCGACGATATCGGAAATCGCCGCCATGCAGGACGCCGAGTTCAATCGAGTCTTGAGCGAATTCGAAAAGCTTATGGCGACGCTCGATGGAATTTCGCATGCGGAGAAGCGGTCAAAGATAATTCACTGAGTGGGTCACCGAGAGGCGGCCAATTTAGCGCCCCAAGAAAGCGATCCCTGCGCGTCAGCGTTCCCTACTCAAAGGGCGCCCAAGAAAAGGAAGATGGCTATCATGCTCGATGGCGCAGGGCGTCGACGAGTGCCACGAAAGCCGGAGAGGACTGCCTTCTGCTGGGATAGTAGAGATGGTAGCCATCCCAGTGTGGCGAAAAGGCTTCCAGCACGCGTCTCAGGCGGCCTTCCGCGATATGAGGTAGCGCGACGTCTTC
>NZ_VSZV01000187.1:0-11324 GCF_008919455.1 Rhizobium sp. PEPV16 | reverse complement strand
TCCCGGCCGCCATATTGGTTGGGAATCCATTCGCCCTCGTTGCGGCTATAGTCGCGGTAGAGCATCGAGGCAACGGCATCGACCCGCAAGCCGTCGATATGGTAGCGCTCCAGCCACTCCAGCGCGCTGGCGATCAGAAACCCCTTTACCTCGTTGCGGCCGAGATTGTAGATCAGCGTGTTCCAGTCGCGGTGAAAGCCTTCACGCGGATCTTCGTGCTCGTAGAGCGCGCTGCCGTCGAAGCGGGCAAGTCCCCAGACGTCTGTAGGAAAATGGGCCGGCACCCAATCGAGGATGACGCCTAGCCCGGCGCCATGGCACCGGTCGATAAAATAGGCGAAGTCCTCAGGCGTCCCATATCGGCCAGTGGGAGCGAACAGGCCGAGCGGCTGATAGCCCCAGGAGCCGCCGAACGGATGCTCCATGATCGGAAGCAGCTCGATATGGGTAAAGCCCATGTCGCTGACATAGGGAACCAGCCGCTGGCTGAGTTCGACCCAGTCGAGCGACCTGTTGCCGTCCTTTTGATCGCGAAGCCAGGAGCCGACGTGCACCTCATAGACGGAGAACGCACTCTCCAGCCTGTCTTGTCGGGACCGGCCCTTCATCCAGCCGTCATCAGTCCATCGGAACGGCGTCGACGATGCGACGATCGAGGCGGTGGACGGAGCGGCCTCGCTCGCCCTCGCCACCGGATCGGCCTTCTGCGGCAGGCAGGTCCCCTCAGCATCGACGATCTCGAACTTATATCTCTCGCCGGGGGCCAGCCGCGGGATAAACAGCTCCCAGACGCCCGCCGACTGTCTCAGCCGCATCGGGTTTCGTCGCCCATCCCAGGCGTTGAAGTCGCCGACGACCGAGACGCGGCGCGCATTCGGGGCCCACACGGCGAAACGAACGCCTGATATATCGTCGATCGATATCGCCACCGCGCCGAGCGTCCGGCTTAGACTATAGTGGGTGCCCTCCGAAATCAGATGGAGGTCGAGCTCTCCGAGCAGCAGGCCGAAACTGTAGGGGTCCTCGGTGATCTGGACTGCATCCGGCCATGTGATCCGCAGCCGGTATCCCGTCCTCGAGGCGGCCGCCGCAGCAAACAGGCCGGACGGGTGGGCGATGCTGAACGGCGCCACCACCCGGCCGCTCGTCGCATCGATGAGATCGACCGCTTCCGCGCCGGGCAGATACACCCGCACGATCGTCATGCCACCGCTTTGGTGGGGGCCGAGGATCGAAAACGGATCGCCGTGGCGGCCCTCGATCAAGGCCCATAGCGCATCCTGTCCGATGCCCGCCAGGAGTTCCGAGCGCTCAACATTCATGCCTTGACCCCCGCCAGACGCGATACGATTTCGATAAAGCCGGATAGCGGGATCGGAAGCCATTTCGGCCTGTTGCGGGCCTCATAGGCGATCTCATAGGCGGCCTTTTCGAGAAGAAAGGCATCGAGAACCCTCCGTCTTTGATCGGGTGGCATGTCAAGCTCCTTCGATACGGAGACCGCCTGCGAATAGGCATCGAGAAAGGCCTCCTCAGCATGGCGCCCGAAGCGGGCGATCGCCTCGCGCCGGACTTCGTTCTCATGTTCGATGACCGCGTCGTTATCGAGTTGGGCGGTGGCCGCGAGGTAGTTCAGCGATCTCAAAAGCCCGGCGACATCACGCAGCGGGTTTGTCTTGGCCCGGCGCTCGGTCAGGTTTTTCGCGGGCTCGCCCTCGAAGTCGATGATGACGGCATCGCCTTCGCTGACGAGGATCTGGCCAAGATGAAAATCGCCATGCGTGCGCGTCATCAGCATATCACGGGTGCTTTCCGCCAGCGTTGCGGCGAGTTCGACGAGTTCGGAGCGGCGCTCGAGAAGCGGTGCCGCAAGCAGGTCGATGGCGGGATCGGCATTCTCCGCGCGTTCGTCGAGCTTCGACAGGGCATAGGCGACCTCGCCGGCAACCGCCTTCTTTATCGCTTCGACCTCACTGTCGCCAGCGACCACCGGGCTGAAGGCCTCGTCCCCGGTATCCCCGGCGAGCACGACATGCAGTTCGCCGAGCCTGAGGCCGACCATCGCGACGAAGCTGATCAACGGCCGAAAGACGTCATCGCCCGGTTGGACAGCCGGGTCGTTCAGCACGAGTTCGTCTGCCCCACGGCGCAGATTGTTCAACATCCAGTTCCAGGCGTCGCCCTGATTGCGGATCGCGCCCTGGACGATGATCAAGGTCGAACGGCGTCCGCTGGAATCCGTATGCGCGACCTCGCCGAGCAGGGGCGCCGTGTGGTCATAGCCGGCGCGCGTCAGATAGCGCGTCATCTCGACCTCCGGATGAATGCCGGGAAAGATGTGCCTGATCAGCTTGATCATCGCGAGGTCGCCGACGATCAGCGAGCTGTTGGACTGCTCGGCCGAGAGCCAATGGACCGGAAGGTCGTCGGTGACTTCGAGGCGGTCGAGCCGCTCGGTGCCGAGAAATTCGAGGGTGCCGGTGCGGCCGGTGATGCGCGAGCGGTCTCCAAGCCCACGCAGGATGCCACGCGCCATTGCCTCCACGGCAAATCCGTCTGTCAGGAAACCGACGCGCCTACCCTGGCGAATCCGTCCGAGTGCCAGCTGCTGGGTCAGCGCGGACGGTTGCGCATCGTCCCAGGCAACCGCCAGCGGCAGCTGGTAGGATTCGCTGTGGTTCGGCAGCACGGCTTCCAATTCGCCGAGAACGATGCCGTCGGCAAACGGGATCGGCGTTGCGGAGATCAGACGTGCCGCCTGAAGCGCCTGGTCTTTCGCCCCGAACCACCGCCGCTTCGCGAGATAGGCCGGCAGGATTTCGGTGCTGAGGGTGCGCGCAAGCTTGGGTTCATCGACAAGATCGAGCAGGCCGCGGCGGATGACCATCGTCACCAGATCGGGAAGCTGCTCCGGCGGCGCGGTGCGCCATGCCGGTGGGTCGGCATCGGCCTCCAGCTGGAACCAGAAGAAACCGTAGGGCGGCAATGTTAGCAGATAGGTCAGCTGGCCGATCGGCGGAAAGGGCGACATGCCGGTCAATTCGATCGGTACGCGGCCCTCGAAAGCCGAGAGGTCGAGCTCGACCGCCTGGGGCAGCCGCGAGAGGTTTGCGACGCACATCAGCGTCTCGCCCTCATACTCCCTGAGATAAGCAAGGATCTTGCGATTCTCAGGCGAGAGGAACCGCAATGAGCCGCGCCCGAAGGCCGGATGCCTGCCGCGCAGCGCCAGCATCTTGCGCGTCCAGTTGAGCAGCGAATGCGCATCCGTGCTCTGCGCCTCGACGTTGACCGCCTCGAAACCGTAAAGGGGATCTGCGACCGGCGGCAGGACGAGACGCGCCGGGTCTACCCTGGAGAAGCCGCCGTTACGGTCCGGCGACCATTGCATCGGCGTCCGCACCCCGTCCCGGTCGCCGAGATAGATGTTGTCACCCATGCCGATCTCGTCGCCGTAATAGATGACAGGCGTTCCCGGCATCGAGAGGAGAAGCGCGTTCATCAGCTCGATCCGCCGGCGGTCGCGCTCCATCAACGGCGCTAAGCGCCGCCTTATGCCGAGATTGATGCGGGCACGTTTGTCGGATGCATAGGTCTCCCAGAGATAATCCCGCTCGGCGTCGGTCACCATTTCGAGCGTCAGCTCGTCGTGGTTGCGAAGGAAGATCGCCCATTGGCAGTTGTCGGGAATTTCAGGCGTCTGGCGCAGGATGTCGGTGATCGGGAACCGGTCTTCCTTGGCGATGGCCATATACATGCGCGGCATCAGCGGGAAGTGGAAGGCCATATGGCATTCGTCACCCTCTCCGAAATATTCGCGCGTGTCCTCCGGCCATTGATTGGCCTCGGCAAGCAGCATCACGCCGGGGTGGGTGGCATCGAGCGCGGCGCGTATCCGTTTGAGGATTGCATGGGTTTCCGGCAGGTTTTCGTTGATCGTCCCCTCGCGCTCGACGAGGTAGGGGATCGCGTCGAGACGAAAACCGTCGATGCCGGTTTCCAGCCAGAAGCGCATCACCCTCAGCAATTCCTCCATGACAAGGGGGCTATCGAAATTGAGGTCGGGCTGATGGGAATAGAAACGGTGCCAGTAATAGGCGCCGGCGACCGCGTCCCATGTCCAGTTGGATTTTTCCGTATCGATGAAAATGATCCGCGTTTCCGGAAATTTCTGATCGGTATCGGACCAGACGTAGAAGTCGCGCTCCGGCGACCCCGCCGGCGCCTGGCGCGCGCGCTGGAACCAGGGATGCTGATCGGAGGTGTGATTAATGACGAGTTCGATGATGACGCGGATATTGCGCTGGTGGGCGGCGTCGACGAAAGCCCGGAAATCCTCCACCGTTCCGTAATCGGAGCTGACACTGCCATAGTCGGCGATGTCGTACCCGTCGTCTCGGCGCGGAGAGGGAAAGAAAGGCAAAAGCCAGATGGCATTGACGCCGAGGGCTGCGATGTGATCGAGCTTCTGGTGCAGGCCGGCGAAGTCGCCGACCCCGTCGCCATTGGCGTCGTAGAACGACTTGATGTGCAGCTGGTAGATGATAGCGTCTTTGTACCAGAGCGGCTGGTTCATACCATCAGGATTCAAGGTGTCCATTCATGCCTCCGCTGCGCGAACGCGCCAGATCGCAAAGGGCAGGATCTGAGGGTTGAAGCTCACTCTCTGCCACTTGCCATTCCATCTGAACCGATGCCCAGCGACCAAGTCTTCGGCGTCGAGCGCTCCACCGTCTCCGAGCGACCACTTCCAGAGTGGCAGCTCGACGTCGCTCTGCTGGAAATTGTGGGGGTCGAGACTGATGGCGATCAACAAAACATTGTCGCGGGCGCGGCTCGCCTTCTCGAAGAACAAAATGTTGTCATTCGAGGCGTTTAGCAGCGTCAGCCCGAGATGCGAATGCAGGGCAAGATTTTCGTTCCGGATGCGGTTGAGCATCCTGATCTCAGCGATGATATTGCCCGGGCGGTCGTAGTCCCAGGCGCGGATTTCGTATTTCTCGCTGTCGGCATATTCCTTGCGCTTGGCATCGGGACGCCCCTCGCAAAGTTCGAAACCGTTATAAACGCCCCACAATCCCGAAAGGGTGGCGGCAAGTGCTGCGCGGATCAGGAAGGCCGGGCGCGGCGCGTTCTGCAGGAAATCCGGATTGATATCGTGCGTGTTGACGAAGAAATGCGGGCGGAAGAATTCCTTCGGCGCCGTCTCTGTCAGCTCCCGCATATATTGCTCAAGTTCCCACTTGGCATTGCGCCAGGTGAAATAGGTGTAGGACTGGGAGAAGCCGATCTTCGCCAAGCGGTACATCACCTTCGGCTTGGTGAAGGCCTCCGATAGGAAGATCACATCGGGATGACGGGCCCTGATATCGCCGATCAGCCATTCCCAGAACGGAAAGGGTTTTGTGTGCGGATTGTCGACGCGAAACAGCTTGACGCCCTGGTCCACCCAAAGCTGGACGATATCCCTGAGCTCCACCCATAGTGAAGGCAGCGCATCTTTTGTGTAGAAATCGACGTTGACTATGTCCTCGTATTTCTTCGGCGGGTTTTCGGCGTATTTGATCGTGCCGTCGGGACGCCAGTCGAACCAGCCGGGATGCTCCTTCAGCCAGGGGTGATCCGGCGACGCCTGGATCGCCAGGTCGAGAGCGATCTCCAGACCGTGCCGGCTTGCCTCCTCCACCAGCCGGCGGAAATCCTCGAACTCGCCGAGCTCGGGGTGGATGGCATCATGGCCGCCCTCCTCGGAGCCGATGGCATAGGGGCTCCCGGGGTCATCTGGCCCTGCTTTCAGGCTGTTGTTGCGGCCTTTCCGGTTGGTCGAACCGATCGGATGAATGGGCGGGAAATAGAGCACGTCGAAGCCCATGTCACGGATGGCGGGCAACCTCGGGATGACGTCGTCGAAGGTGCCGTGTCGGTTCGGATCGCCGCTCTGCGATCGCGGGAAGATCTGGTACCAGCTGGCAAAGGCAGCCTCCTTGCGTTCGGCATCGACGGCGCTTGCCGTCGAGCGAAGCCGAAACGGCCGCTTGTCCGCCTTGTTCATCAATTCCGATGTTCGGGCATCGAGCAGGATCGCCGTGCGCTCGGCATCCGAAGCTCTTTCGAGACTGCTGACGAGGGCCTTCAAGTCGGTGCCGAGCGCGGCGCCTGCATGCGTCTCAGCCGAACGAACTAGGTTCAACCCCTCCTGCAGCTCAAGCTTCAGGTCCAGCCGGGCATCGTTCTTCTTCGTCAGTTCGTAGCGAAAGATCGCAAACGGGTTCCTCCATGCCTCGACGGCAAATTCATAACGTCCAATGCGTTCCAGCAGGAGTTCGGCGCGCCAGCGGTCGTTTTCGACCAGTTGCATCTCCGTCTCGTTCCAATCCGCCGCATCGAGCGGCCGCCAGAGCAGGACTGCGGCGATCGGGTCGTGGCCGTCGGCGAATATATCCGCCTCGACGGTGAGGATGTCGCCGACCACCCGCTTGACGGGAAAGCGCCCGCCGTCGACCTGCGGCGTGATGTTTTCGATGGCGAGCCGCGGCGACGCCGTCGCCTGCTCAGCGTCGAGGATCTGCCGGGATGTGATCGGCGCCGGCGCCTTGCCTTCGACCACCAGGGTCTCCCCTGCCCGTAGCCGCAGAGCCGTGCCGTCGGCTGCGGCGGGCAGAAAACCGGAGGCCGCTTCGCGCAGTGCGGTCACTGGAGCGGGCGCACTTTTCCGAAGATCCCTGTTGAGCAGGATGAACCGCACATTCTCGGTGCTACGAAGGTCTTCCGCCTCAGACTGCAGCAGCGCTGAGACTGGTCCGTTGGCGTTGCGGATGAGCCGAAGCGATGCGGTCGGCGCGTGGGGTTTATTGCCGATCTCGGTGTTCGCAAGGCGAATTTCGGAGGAGATATCGAAAGCAAGGTCATGCCGCAGTCCCCGCAAACCCGTTCCATTCCCATGGGTCGGATCGAGCGGCGCGGCTGCGCCATATTCGAAGCCCATCGGAACCATCAGGCCGCCGCCGAGCGAGGCAGCTAGGCGCAGCGCCCTTATGGCGCGCCGTTCAACGATTTCGCGGCTCTCGGTTCCGTGCGCGATCCGCCTGGCGAATGGCGGCTCCGGAAAAGCGATCTGCCAGCCTAGCTGCTTCTGGACGCGGTGTTCTTCGATGAACCATCTCTCGTCAAAATCCCACCAGGCCATCGATGAAAAACATCCATCAAAGCCCGTATTCTTGACCGCGCTCCTCGCCCCAAAATCAGTGCCGGGCGTCCAGGCGAAGAATTGCGCGTCCGCCTTCTGGCGCACCGCCGAAATCAGCGATTTGAAAGCCGCCGGCGCAATGCGATCGATCCCGAGCACCCGATAGCCAGAGAGGCCTAGACCGGCCAATTGTCGAAGCCGTTCGGTCCAATCTTCCAACAGCCGGGATTGAGACTCCGCCTCCATCGCAGTCATCGGTTCCGCCGGATCCAATGGTGAGCGTCTCGGATCGACAGGGCGAAAGCCTGCCTTGGTATCCCGGGCTTTGCCGTCGAGCATCAGATCCATCATCAGAGCGACGCCGCTCTTGCGGGCGGCCTCCGCCAGGCGTGCCACCCCATCCTCGACTGCGCTTCCGAGCGACAGTTGAGGATCGAGACGGGCCAGATGCTGGGAGGCAAAGATACTGCGCCCCCCGCCCCGATCGAACAGAGGTGCCGTCAGCACACGATCGAAACCGGTATCCGCAGCATGGTCGAAAACCTCGCGCCACGCGTCGATACCCTGAAGAAGGAGTGGATTGACATAATAGATCCGGGGTGGGGTGCTCAACACACCCTGGTTTGGAGAGAATGACATCGGCCGCCGCTCGAGTTTGGTTTGAAGGCAAACTTCTGTTGCCGGACGTTGTTCCACCGAAAGTTTCAATTCAGGTTGCGCCAGACATCGCCGGCCGCACCGGCGAGGACCGCTGGAACGCGCTCGATACGCGCGTCAAAAGCCTTGAACTGCGCAGACGGACCTTGAAGGTTCGCGACATAATTGAATAGTCTTGCGCTTTCTGGGACGATGACCCGTTTGGCTGCCGACGGAGACCCCGCCGCCGCCCCGCAGCGTTCTGAGAGAGTAGGCGCCCGAACGTGACTGTATCGGAATGAATCTCTGCGATTGCAATAAAGGCGACAGACGTGGATCCATTGGTGGAATTGTGTTCATACCCCGAACTCGATGATCGAATCGTGATCGTCAGGGCGGGAGACGAAGTTGATGCCGTGTTCGTCCGGACCGAAAGGTTCAATGTCCTGATCGATACGCTCGGAACGCCCGAACTGTGCCTGACGGCGCTGGACCTGCTCGGGGAACAGATGAACGCTCGTCCGCTGATCGTCATCAATTCGCATATGGATTGGGATCATTTCTGGGGGAATGCCGCCATTGCGGGGCGCGCTCCGATTATCGCGCATGCCGCCACGCTCGACCGTTTACACGACCCTTCCGCACGGGAAGTCCTGAGGGACAAGGCAAGCCAGGATTCGAGGTTTCGGAACGTCGACCTCATCGGTCCCGATATTACGTTTTCCGGCTCGATGACCCTCAACGGCGGCGATCTGACGCTGGAACTCATTCATACGCCCGGACACACGCCCGACCATATCGCCGTATGGATTCCCGAACTTCGCATCTGCCTGGCCGCCGACGCGGTAGAATACCCCATCCCCGAAGTCTGGAGCAAAAATGCCGGCGACCTGCGCTTGATCCGTTCCTCGCTCGAGCGGATACGCGACCTCAATGCAAGACTGGTCATCCCTGCGCATGGCCGGACGCGCTCTCCTTCGGCGGTGGATGACAACCTCGCCTATTTCCAAGCCCTGGCCGATCGTGTCGGCAGTTTGAGCGAGAGCCAGCTGGCGGATCCGCAACTGGGCAGTTCAAGCGGCCTGCGGCTTGAAGATTTCGTCCCCATCCCTGACGGAATGCCTTCCGACGTCGTGGCGTTCTACCGGAACTGCCAAGAGACAAACCTTGGCGCCACGGTTCAGGCCCATATCGAAAAACTGAATTCGCATAAAGAACGTCTGGAGGCCGGAACGTGAAACTGTTGGAGGGCGGACGAACCGGGCAGATCTGGCGTGACGGCAACACCGTCAGAAGGCCTTCCGGCGCATGGACGCCGACGGTGCACCGGTTTCTGCGCCATCTCAGGAGCAGAGGCTTTCCGGGAGCGCCGGATCCTATCGAGATAACCGAGAATCAGGAAGTCGTCAGTTATGTCAGCGGGCGCGTCTGCAAAGACCTGAGCGACCAATTTGTCGGATCGGAACGCATGCTGCTTTCCGCAGCCAGGCTTCTGCGCGATTTTCATTCGGCATCTCAGGGGTTTCTGGAATCGGATCGCGAGATCCAGACATGGATGCTGCCGCCACAGGAGCCGCGCGAGATCATATGCCACGGCGACTATGCGCCCTACAATGTCGCGACGGCAGACCATGAAGCTGTCGGGATCATCGATTTCGACACCGCCCATCCCGCGCAGCGCCTGTGGGATCTGGCCTATTCGGTTTACCGCTGGGCGCCGCTTTCCGATCCCGCCAATCCTCATGTGACCTTCGGCCTCGACGAACAGCTGCATCGCGCGGAAATGTTTTGCACGGCATATGGGGCGACGATGGAAGACCGGCTCCAGTTCCCTGAGATGATCTGCAGGCGGCTGCAGGCGCTCGTCGATTTCATGCTGGCAAGTGCGGGCGCCGGAGATGAGACGTTCATGGAGGACGTGGTTGCCGGAGACGCCCGGCTGTATCTCAGCGATATGGACTACGTTCGCAGCAATCGGGACCGGCTGCTGAAGGCGTTGTGCTGACGTACCTTGCCCAAGCCGAATGTCTACCGCATACCCCCGCATCACATATTTAGAGCCACTTCTTCCGACGGAAGAAAGTGAAGAGGCCCAGGCACAAGGTGACGATGACGCCAAGCACGACGAAATAGCCATACTGGAATTTCAATTCCGGCATCTCGTTGAAGTTCATCCCATAGATACCGGCGATCGCGGTGGGAACGGCGAGGATCGCCGCCCAGGCGGCGAGCTTGCGGGCGATCGCCGTCTGCTCCGTCTGGCCAATCATCACGCTGGCCTCGAAGGCGAAGGCAAGGACCTCGCGCAACGCATCGATATCTTCCTGAACCCGGCGGACGTGATCGGTCACATCGCGAAACAGCGATTGGAGCGTCGGATCCATGCCGGGAAGATCGATGTGCTCGTACCGCCGACAGACGTCCACGAGCGGCACCACGGCGTTGCGCAGCCGCAGCAGCTTGCGCCGCAACAGGTAAAGCCGCTCGATGTCGGACTTTTCCAGCTGTTCGCGCAGCACCAGATCCTCGAGCTTCTCGACCTCCTCCTGCACGACCTCGATGACAGGCATGTAGTTGTCGACGATGAAATCGAGGATGGAATAGAGAATATAATTCTCGCCATGGGCAAGTGCTGCCGGCGTGGCCTCGCATCGCTGACGCACCGCCAGATAGGAGGACGAGTCGCCGTGGCGGACGGAAACAACATAACCGCGACCGACGAACAGATGCGTTTCGCCGAAGACGATTTCGTCATCCTTCATATGGGCGGTCCGGGCGACGATGAACATCGCGTCGCCGTAAATTTCCAGTTTGGGGCGCTGGTGGGGCTGCGCCGCATCCTCGATCGCCAGGGCATGGAGATTGAACTCGGCCTGGACCTGATGCAGCAGCACTTCATCCGGCTCGTGCAGGCCGATCCAGACGACGGCATTCTCCCGGCTTCGCCATTCGCCGGCCTCCTCTATCCTGATGTCGCGAATGCGTTGCCCATGCTGATAAACGGCGGCGGCCACGACGCCGGGCCGTTCATACGGAGGCGATGTGGAACCGCCGTCTGCCAGCGCGGAAATACCGTTCAGATCCTTCAGCCGTTCCAAATCCAGCTATCCTCTCCATGGCCGCACGGGATCATATATCCGCGGGTCCAATCCCTTCGCCGGTCAGGCGCTCAGCCGATCATAATGCTATTTCGTAAAACATGCATCACTGCGTCGGTGCCGGGTTTGACCAGCCGCCTTCATCTGGCCAGGCGCCGGGCAGCGTCATGTGTCCGTGGAATTATCGTCCATGCGGTTGCCGCTCGCCGCTGAAACGGGCGGCGACAGGAAACCCCGAGATAAAAAGGCGCCCGGCGATTACCGGGCGCTTTTCATTCATATCCTCGAGGTCAATTTGACCGCAGGGGGAAAGCTTGCTCTCCATTTGCGCATGTGACAATTAAATAGTCACATTATGTACATCTCTTGGCGACGCCTGAGGATTAGCCATCGCCGCTCTTACC
>NZ_VSZV01000091.1:0-3884 GCF_008919455.1 Rhizobium sp. PEPV16 | reverse complement strand
GTTTGTAGAGGCCTTGAGGCTCCGACCGGCCCTTGCGCACGACGCCCAGATTTTCGTGCTGAACGGCTTGCAGCCCGGCAATGAGATCGCCTGCGCCGAGATGGGCATCGTCCCTGTTCTCAATTCGCTGGCGCAGTGGCGGCAGTGGTCAGCGGCTGCGCGCATTCTGAAGCGCCACCTGCCTGCCGTCCTACAATTCGACACCGGCATGTCGCGGCTCGGTTTTCCCAGGGAAGAGCGAGCAGAGCTGGCGGCGGCTCTTCGCGACGGCAGCAATGTTGAAATCCTGTTCATCATGAGCCATCTGGCTTCGGCCGACGACATCGACAGCGAGCAGAACGGCGAGCAGTTTGCCGAGATGTCCCGCATCGCCGACGAATTTCCCTGCTTCGACATTTCCTTCGCCAATTCCGGCGGCGTTTTCCTGGGCGACGCCTATCACGGCGTGCTCGCCCGTCCCGGCATCGCGCTTTATGGCGGCGCTCCGAACGCCGGCGAGAAGAACCCGATGGAGCCGGTAGTCAGCCTCAATGTCGCCGTCGTGCAGACGCGCACCGTGCCGGCGGGTGCGAAGGTCGGCTATGGCGGCGCGCATATCACGCAACGGGAAACGCGTCTCGCCACCATTGCAGCCGGCTATGCCGATGGTCTGCCGCGATGCCTCAGCGACCGCGGCGCCGTCTATTTCAAGGGCATCCGCCTGCCGATCGTCGGCCGCGTGTCGATGGACAGCGCGACCGTCGACATATCAGCACTGCCCGAAGGCGCGCTGACCTTCGGCAGTCTCGTCGAAGTGCTTGGCCGCCATCAGACGCTCGAGGACATTGCCCGCGACGCCGGCACCATTTCTTACGAAATCCTAACCGGCCTGGGCGATCGTTACGACAGGCAATATCGCTGAGAGCCGGCGGCTCCATCATTGGGAACATCATGAAGGTCATCGTTCTAGGAGCCGGCATCGTCGGCGTCACATCCGCTTATCAACTGGCCAAGGCCGGCCATGAGGTCACGGTCGTCGACCGGCAGCCGGGTCCGGCGCTGGAGACGAGCTTTGCCAATGCCGGCGAAGTCTCCTTCGGCTATTGCTCGCCTTGGGCGGCGCCCGGCATCCCCATGAAGGCCATGAAGTGGCTGTTCATGAAGCATGCGCCGCTCATCCTGCGCCCGAAACTCGACATGGCCATGCTCTCCTGGATGGCCAGGATGCTGTCGAACTGCACCTCCGAGCGCTACGCGATCAACAAGAGCCGCATGCTGCGCCTTGCCGATTACAGCCGCATCGCGCTGGCCGATCTTCGCGCCGAGACCGGCATCGCCTATGATGAACGCATGCAGGGGACGTTGCAGCTGTTCCGCACGCAGCAGCAGCTCGATGCCTCGGCAAAGGATGTCAAAGCGCTGGCTGCCGACGGTATTCCCTATGAGGTGCTGGACCGGGACGGCTGCATCCGCTTCGAACCGGCGCTGAAGCATGTGCGCGACAAGATTGTCGGCGGTCTGCTGACGCCGAAGGACGAAACCGGCGACTGCTTCAAGTTCACCAATGCGCTGGCGGCCAAAGCCGAGGCGCTCGGTGTCCGTTTTGCTTACGGGACGACGATCAAGGCGCTGGATGTCGAGGCCGGCCGGGTGCGCGGGGTCATCACCGATCGTGAGCGGATGAGCGCGGAGGCGGTGGTGGTCGCGCTCGGCAGTTATTCACCGCTGCTGCTCGCGCCGCTCGGCATCAGGCTGCCGGTCTATCCCGTCAAGGGCTATTCGCTCACGATCCCGATTGCCGATGCGTCACGCGCGCCGGAATCGACCGTCATGGACGAGACCTACAAGATCGCGATCACCCGGCTGGGCGACCGCATTCGTGTCGGCGGCATGGCTGAAATCTCAGGCTACACCAATGATCTCGGCCTGGCCCGCCGCAGCACGCTGGAATACTCGGTCACCGATCTCTTCCCGGGCGGCGATATTTCCAAGGCCTCCTTCTGGTCCGGCCTGCGTCCGATGACGCCCGATGGCACGCCGGTCATCGGCCCGACAAAGGTTGCCGGTCTCTTCCTCAATACCGGTCACGGCACGCTCGGCTGGACGATGAGCACCGGTTCGGCGCGGCTCATCGGCGATCTTGTCGGCGGCGGCCAGCCGGAAATCGACGCGAGGGATCTCGCAATCAGCCGCTACGGTTGAAACCGCCGGGGCAACACAAAAAAAGAGGGATGAACATGATTGCGCAAATCCATTATCACTTGTGTACATCGTCTTTCGAGGTCACGAATGTCCGTTAATTCTCATATACATAACGATGGCAGCCTCGCCCGACAGCTGGCGGTGCAGAGCATGTTGTTTCGGGAAACGGCGCACAGTGGAACGGACCCGGATGAACTCTCGGAAATATTGTCGACGCCAACCTCCCCGATCAAGGTTGCGGCGGAAGGCAATATGCCGATTGCATACGACTGCAATTTCGTCTCCGTGGGAGAAGAGGTAACGGTAGCCGACTGTACCTACGAAGGCACAATCCTGATCAGGCGGGAGGCGCCCAGCGATAGGATGATCGTGTTTCTACCGATGGCAGGGAACGCATCCTTCGAAGGCATGCGGGAGCAAATCTATTCCGTTCCCGCTCGCGGTACGATCCTTGAGGCAGGTCGTGCCGCGGGTGCCCGCCTGTTTGGGCCCCGCCGTCATTTCGGCCTGTTCGTCGATCAGGCGAAGATCATTAGCCACCTGACGCATATGTTCGAACGAACGATCAGTGGCGACATCGATTTTCATCCTCACATCGATTTGACGACTGGTCCGGGGCTGGTATTGCAGCAACTTGTCTCGAGCCTCCATCGCGGTCTCAGTGGGAACGGACCGTTGCAACGGTCGCCGCTGGCCGCCAGCTCGCTCTGCGACGCGGCGATCTATCTGCTTCTGGAGACCTGTCCTAATCGCTATTCGAACGAGCTTGCACTCCCTGCTCCGGCGCCAGCCCCACGCCATGTGAAATGGGCCATCGACTTCATGGAGGAACACATCGCCGAGCCGATTTCGCTCAACGATATCGCGATGGCAGCCAAGGTAAGCGTTCGGACTTTGCAGCAGGGTTTCCGGCAGTTCAGGGATACGACCCCGATGGCCTACCTGCATGAACTTCGGATGGTTGCCGCCCATCGCGATTTGCTCGAGTCTGACGCGAGGCAGGGCATCGCCGACGTCGCGCTCAGATGGGGATTTACGCATCTGGGGCGGTTTGCTGCCGAATACAGGAAGCGCTTCGGCCAGCTGCCGTCACAGACCTTGAAGCGTTGAGCTTCGTCTCGGTGTGCCGGATCGTTCCGCCGACGATGAACCAGGTGTCCGATCGCCGGCGGGAACGGCAAGCCGTGCGGGTCTATGCTGCGCGCTTCAAGGCGTCGCTGAGGATCGAAACTATCGTGTCGATCTGGGTTTTCTCGATGATGAGCGGCGGAGAAAGCGCGATGATGTCACCGGTCACCCGGATCAGCAGGCCCTTTTCGAAGCAATCGACGAAGATGTCGTAGGCGCGGGTTCCCGGTGCCCCGTCACGAGGAGCCAGTTCGACCGCCCCGACCAGTCCGAGATTGCGGATGTCGACGACATGAGGCAGGCTCTTCAGGGAATGGAGGGCCTCCTGCCAGTGTTCGGCCAAGTCGGATGCGCGCGTCAGCAGGCCTTCCTCCTCGTAGATCTCCAGCGTAGCGAGCCCGGCTGCGCAGGCGACCGGATGGCCGGAATAGGTATAGCCATGGAAGAGTTCGATCGCATTGTCCGGTCCGACCATCAGGCCGTCATAGATCTTGCGGCTGGCAAAGACCGCGCCCATGGGGATCGCGCCGTTGGTGAGGCCCTTTGCTGCCGTGACCAGGTCAGGCACGACGCCG
>NZ_VSZV01000255.1:13018-18674 GCF_008919455.1 Rhizobium sp. PEPV16 | reverse complement strand
CAACGGCGCATTGGAGCCGGTAAAGCTAGGCCCGACGACGGATATCGAGCTGCGGCTGGCTGGCCGCAACGGCCGCTGGATCGTCCGTCTCTCCGATCTCGGGCGTGAGGTTGACCTTGACGGCATGCAGGCGCGTTTCGCCACGCTTTCGGCCCGCCGCGACGAAGAGGGTGCATTGATCGTTAGCGATCCGGATTATGGCCGGGTCGTCTTCGAAGAAGACGGCACCGTGCGCGCCGAAGGCCGTATTCTTCGCCCGGCGGACTGGTCGGTGCGGGGAGACGCGGTACATCTGAAGATACCGGGCAGGCAGCCTCGGCGCGCGGCCTCGTAGACGAAGTGTCCGGCAGGTGGAGGACCGGCCGGACGCAGGAATTGATCGATCAAGAGGAGGAAAAAATGACCAGAATGAAATCGATCGGCGCGGCTTTTGCTGCAATTCTGTTGAGTTCCGTTGCCGCCCATGCCGGCGACGTGCGCATCATGTGGTATTCCGACGGCGGCGAAGGCGAGGTGATCAAGGACCTGCTGTCGCGCTTCTCGAAGGCCAATCCCGACGTCAACGTCATCCTCGACGAAGTCTCCTACGACGTCGTCAAGGAACAGCTGCCGGTGCAGCTCGAAGCCGGGCAGGGGCCGGATATTGCCCGCCTCACCAATCTGAAGGCGCCGGCGCAACACTGGCTCGATCTTCGCCCCTACCTCACCGACGCGAAATATTGGGAGGACAATTTTGGCGCCCAGGCCGACTGGATGCGTCCCGACGGCTCGAACGCCATCACCGGCTTCATGACGCAGCTGACGCTGACCGGTGGCTTCGTCAACAAGACGCTGTTCGAGCAGGCCGGCGTCGAAATTCCAGGCCCGAAGGCCACCTGGGACGATTGGGCGGCGGCCGCCAAGAAGGTCGCCGACAGCCAGAAGGTCTTCGCCATGGCGATCGACCGCTCCGGCCACCGCGTCTCCGGCCCGAACATCTCCTACGGCGCCAACTACATCGCCGCCGACGGCAAGCCGGCGCCGATCGATCAGGGCGCCAAGGACTTCCTCAGCCGCTTCGTCAAGTGGAACGAGGACGGCACCATCAACAAGGATGTCTGGGTCAGTGCTGCCGGCACCACCTACCGCTCCGCCGCCGAGGACTTCATCAATGGCGGCCTTGCCTATCTTTATTCGGGCAGCTGGCAGGTTTCGGGATTCGCCCAGAAGATCGGCGACAATTTCGACTGGGTGATGGCGGGTAGCCCCTGCGGTTCTGTCGCATGCACCGGAATGCAGGGCGGCGCCGGTCTGGTGGCCGTCAAATATACCAAGAACCCGAAGGACGTCGCCAAGGTGATGGATTACCTGGCAGGTGCCGACGTGCAGAAGGAGTTTGCCGAACGCAGCCTGTTCATTCCGGCGCATAAGGGCGTCGCCGCCGGCGAGATGAGCTTCAAGACCGACAATCCGCATGTGCAGGCGGCGCTGAAGGCCTTCGTCGAAGCGGCCGGCCAGACGGCGGCACCCGCCATGAAGCTGCCGGGCTGGAAGTGGTCGGATGCCTATTACAGCGCCATCGTCGCCCGCATCAGCCAGGTGATCGCCGGCGAAATGAAGCTCGACGACGCCTATGCCCGCATCGACGAGGACATCAAGGCCAAGGTCGCCGGCAACTGACGGATGAACAGATGACGGCGAAGACGGCTTCTTCTGAACCACCGGCGAGAACCGGTCTGCGGCAGGCGCTCTCGGCGCCTGTCCGGCTCGTGATGGGGATCGTCGACATTCCCATGCGTGCCTGGCAGAAACTGACCGGGCTGAACGGCATGGCGGGCGTCTTCCTGGCGCCCAACATGCTGATCTTCACCGTCTTCGTGCTGCTGCCGCTGGTCATCAACTTCATCTATTCGACGACGAGCGGCAGCGCCATCTTCCTGCAGAACAGGACCTATGTCGGCGCCGACCAGTACCGCATCCTCTTCGATTGCCGCAGCTATCTCGATCCCTCGACCTGTGCCGCCGACACCTTCTGGGCGGCGGTACGCAACACCGCCGTCTTCGTCGTCTTTCAGGTCACAGTGATGCTGATCGCAGCGCTCGCAACGGCTTTGATCCTCAACCGCGAGCTTTCCAATCGCGGCTTCTGGCGCGCCGTCTTCTTCTTCCCGGTGCTGCTGTCGCCCGTCGTCGTCGGCCTGATCTGGAAATGGATCCTGCAGCGCGAAGGCCTGTTGAATTATGCGCTGAGCCCCTTCGGCTTCGAACCCTTCTCCTGGCTCAGCGATCGTTTCTGGGCCTTCTTCTTTGCCGTCTTCGTCTCGGTCTGGGCGCATATGGGCTTTTATGCGCTGATCCTGCTCGCCGGCCTGCAGGCGATCCCGCGCGATCTTTACGAGGCGGCGGCGATGGACAGCGCCCGTCCGACCCGCATCTTCCGGCGCATTACCCTGCCGCTTCTGATGCCGAACCTCATCGTCGTGCTGGTCTTGGCGCTGATCCGCGCCGTGCAGATTTTCGACGAGGTCTTCGTGCTCACCGGCGGCGGACCGGGCACCAGCACCATGTACATCACCCAATATATCTACGAGACCGGCTTTGCGAGTTCGCTGCGCAATCCGGGACTGGCTTCCGCCGCCTCGATCCTGATGGGCATCGTGCTCGTCATCCTGACCCTGGTCCAGCTCGGCGTCAGTAGCCGCAACGAGAAGAAGGGAGCACGCCAATGAGCGCAGTCTCTGCCTTCCTGCTCCGCCGCCGCGGCCGCGGCTGGCACTGGACCGATGTGGTCACCTGGATCTGGCTGATCTCGGGCGTCTTCCTGATGTTCGGCCCCGCCGTCTGGCTGGTCTTCTCTTCCTTCAAGACGCCGGCGGCCCTTGCCGAATTCCCGCCGTCCTTCCTGCCCTATGTCACCGAGCAGGCAGTGGTGCCGGGCTACGACAAGCCGTTGCCGCTCTATAATGTCGCGATGCCGGATGGCAGCACCCGCGTGCTTGCCGAAGTCCGCCGCATCGGCATCATCGGCCAGATGGTCGATCCGAAACAGCCGGGTGAAATCGTCAAGGCGAATATCAAGGACCGCACACCGGTGCGTCAGGTCGAATTCGCCGGCGGCAACTACACCGAACCGTTCCAGCGCTTCGATTTCTTCCTGTTCCTGCGCAACTCCGTCTTCGTCACCGTCGTGGCGACGGCTATTACGCTGCTCGTCAATTCCATGGCCGCCTTCGCGCTGTCGAAATACCAGTTCCCCGGCCGCACCGCCGTCATGCTGATGATCCTGGCAACGCTGATGGTGCCGCTCTCGGTCATCGTCGTGCCGCTCTATTCCGTCATCGGCACGCTGAACCTCTTCGACAGCCTCTGGGGTGTCATCCTGCCGACGGTCGCCACCCCGACGGGCGTCTTCCTGCTCAGGCAATACATGCTGACGATCCCCGACGAATTGCTCGATGCCGCGCGTATGGATAAGGCCAGCGAATGGCAGATCTACTGGCGTATCATCCTGCCGCTGTCGGCGCCGGCTCTCGCCGTGCTGGCAATCTTCTCGGTCGTCTGGCGCTGGAACGACTTCCTCTGGCCGTTGATCGTGCTCTCGCGCAAGGAACTCTATACGCTGCAAGTCGGCCTCAACGTCTATGCCGGCGAGCTCAATGTGCAATGGCATTATATCCTCGCCATGACCGTCGTCTCGATGATCCCGGTCGTGCTGATCTTCGTCTTCCTGCAGCGCTTCATCACCACGGGCATTGCCGGCTCGGGGCTCAAATAGGCCAGCTATAATTTGAAAGAGGCCAGCTTACATATGAAACAGGAGAGTGCATGAGCGGGCTCGAGCTCAGGAACATCGTCAAGAATTTCGGCGCCGTCGAGGTCATTCGCGATGTCTCGCTTGAGGTCAACGACGGCGAGTTCGTCGCTTTCGTCGGCCCTTCCGGCTGCGGGAAATCGACGTTGCTGCGCCTGATTGCCGGCCTCGATAAGCCCACAGGCGGCAGCATCGCCATCGACGGCAAGGATGTTACCGCTATCAGCGCCGCCGATCGCGGCCTGGCCATGGTCTTCCAGTCCTATGCGCTCTATCCGCATATGAGCGTCAGGGAAAACCTCGCCTTCGGTCTCGAGAACACCAAGGTGGCGAAAGCCGAGATCGAAGCGCGCATCACCGACGCCGCACGCATGCTGGAGATTGAGCCTTTCCTGCAGCGCCGTCCGGGCCAGCTCTCCGGCGGCCAGCGCCAGCGCGTGGCGATCGGCCGCGCCATCGTGCGGCGGCCGGATGCCTTCCTGCTCGACGAGCCGCTATCCAATCTCGACGCCGAACTCAGGGTCAGCATGCGTGCCGAACTGGCGGCCCTTCACGCCCGCCTGAAGGCGACGATGATCTACGTCACCCATGACCAAGTCGAGGCAATGACGCTGGCCGACCGCATCGTCGTGCTGAGAGGCGGCAGGATCGAGCAGGTGGGAACACCGCTGGAACTCTACAATAAGCCGGCCAACCGCTTCGTCGCCGGCTTCATCGGCGCGCCGCACATGAATTTTCTCGAAGGTGCGATTGTCGGTCACGAGGACGGTTTCGCTGAGGTCGAAACCGTCGGCGGCCATCGTCTTTCCGTGGTTGCCAAGGAGGCACGCCCAGCGGGCGAAAGGGTCAGCATCGGCATCCGCCCCCAACACATCACCCTTGCCGATGCGGGTTCAGTGAGCAGACTGGATACGCGCGTCACTCTTGTCGAGGAACTGGGCTCGGAGACCGTCGTCCACGCCGACGCAGGCGGGAAGAAACTGATTGCGGTCTTTGCCGGCCAGCAGCGCATGAAATCGGGCGATGGCCTGCCGCTGCATCTCGACCCCGACGTGCTGCACCTCTTCGGCGAGGATGGTCGGCGTCTATCCTGATGTCCTTTGAGAGCTCTAGTCATTCGCCGGGACTATCACTCGCGATGAGGCAACCGATCGAGCAATTTCTCCAGTGTGATCGGATATTGTCGCACCCGCACGCCTGTTGCGTTGTAGACCGCATTTGCGACGGCCGGCGCGACACCAGTCAGTCCCAGTTCCCCGACGCCTTTCGCTTTCACCGGCGATATCGCTGGATCCACTTCGTCGAGGAACACGGCCTCGAGATGAGGGATGTCGGCGTGGACCGGAACCTCGTAGCCGGCGAGATCATGATTGACGAAGAAGCCGGATCTCTTATCGACCACCATCTCTTCCATCAGGGCCGCCCCGATCCCCATTGTCATCCCGCCGATCACCTGGCTGCGCGCGGTCTTGGGGTTGAGGATGCGGCCGGCGGCGCATACTGCGAGCATGCGGCGAACGCGGATTTCGCCGGTATAGACGTCGACGCCGACCTCGGAAAAATGCGCCCCGAAGGTCTGGATCGCGAAGCGCTTCGCCAGATCGCCTAATTCCATGACGTCCTCGGCGACGAGATCGCCGTCGGCGGCAGCGCTGGCGAGCAGCGCGCTTCGATTTCCGGAACGAACCTGACCGTCGACGAACTCTGCCTCTGCGGCGTTGAAGCCCAGACGCTGGGCGACCACCGCCCGCAGCTTCGTGCAGGCAGCATAGACGCCTGCGGTGACGGAAGGCGCGCCCTGCTGTCCTCCAGATCCCGGCGTTTCCGGAAAACTCGAATCCCCGAGCTTTGCCACCACGCGCTCGA
>NZ_VSZV01000255.1:7771-12943 GCF_008919455.1 Rhizobium sp. PEPV16 | reverse complement strand
GCCCCATCATCTCGGCCGCCGTCTGCTGCACGAACGTATCGCTGCCGGTGCCAAGGTCCGTCATGTCCGTTTCGACCGTCAGCATGCCCTGGCGATCGAGACGAACCCGCGCTCCGGCCTTTGAAATCGGTGCCCCGCGGATCGCACCCGCCATGCCCATGCCGATCAACCAGTCACCATCGCGGCCTTGACGTGTCTCAGTTTTGCGCATGCTCCATCCGAAGCGTTCGGCGCCCGTGCGCAGGCATTCGACGAAGGGACGCGAGGAAAAGGGCCGATCGGCATTTTCCGGATCGACCTGAGTATCGTTCAGGATGCGGAACTCGACCGGATCCATGCCAAGCTTTTCGGCCATCTCGTCCATGGCGATCTCGAGCGCCATCAAACCGGGCGCCTCTCCCGGCGCACGCATGGCATTGCCCTCGGCCAGGTCGAGCGTCGCCAGTCGGACAGCTGTCATCCGGTTCGCCCCGGCGTAGAGCGACCGTGTCGAAAGGGTGGTCGGCTCGGTGCGGCCGCCGGCGAGATTGCCCGACCAGCTCTCATGACCGACCGCCGTCAGCTTGCCGTCGCGCGAGGCGCCGAGCCGGATCCGTTGGATCGTCTTCGGCCGATGGATCGTATTGTTGAACATTATCGGACGTTGAAGCGCGATCTTCACCGGTCGCCGCACCATTCGCGCGGCAACGGCCGCCAGCACCAGATCTGACTGCACCGTGCCCTTGCCGCCGAAGCCGCCGCCGATGAAGGGTGAGATCAGCCGAACGTTTTCGCGCGGAATGCCGAGAATGAGTCCGAGATCGCGGGTTCCCCAATTCATCTGCTGAATTGAGGTCCAGCACGTCACCCGATCGCCATCCCAGGTCGCGATCGTCGCATGCGGCTCCATCATTGCATGCGCCTGGTCGGGAACAGTATAGGTCTCGTCAACCTTCACCTCCGCGGCTGCGAAAGCCTGGTCGAAGTCTCCGACCTGCGTCTCGGTCGGTCCACCAAACTCCATCTGCGGTGCAACCGGCGCGCTGTCCAGTTGCTCGGCGAGATCGAATCGGCCCGGGCTGCGCGCATAGTCGACGCGGATCAGCGAGGAAGCCGCGCGTGCCTGTTCGAAGGTTTCGGCCACCACGACTGCAACAGGCTGATGGTAGTGATCGACATCAGGGGCAGCCAACATGCGCTGGACATAAAATTTTCCGACACCAAGCGGACCGGCATTGCGGTGAGTAATGACGGCCAGCACGCCGGGCGCGGCCTCGGCGCGCCGGGAGTCGATCGATGAGATCCGGCCCTTGGCAATTGCCGCGCCAAGGATATAGCCGTAGGCGGCGTTTGGCGCGACGTTGTGATATTCGTAGGCGTAAGTCGCCGTCCCAGTCGTCTTGAGCTCTGCCTCGAAGCGGTTGTGAGGCTGGCCGACAACGGTCATCCGGTCAATCGGGTTCGGTCCTGCAGGTGTGTCGAACTTCATGGATCAGCCCTCGCTTGCGCTATCACGTCGCTGAGCGTCCGCTCCACCAACAACAGCTTGAAACGGGTTCTTGACTCGCGGCTCCGCGCCTTCAGTAGTCCGTCAGCCGGAATAGTCGAGGCTGGGACTCGTGCTCAGGGGCGAAGCAGTGGATCGCTCACGTGAGTAAATGGGTCACGCATCGGAAAGGATTACCGGCGGCAAATTGCAAGACCTTATGAGGCTGCCTCACGAAACGGGAGCTTCCTGCCGAGATCAGGCGAGCAAGCGGCCTGCGGTGAGGCGCTCCCAATTCGCATGAGCGAACTTTGCCCAGCCCCAGATCTTCGACAAATCGCCGCGCCTCGCCTCCGGGGCGATATTGGTATGGGTAGTCCGTCGAGAACAGGATCCGATCCACGCCGACGGCATCGATCGCCTGCCGCAAGTAGGCGGGGCTGAAACATGCCGCTGGCCGTCAGAGACGAGATGGCCGCCGATTGCGCTTCATTTCCCGGAGGAGCCGCGCAACGGTGCCTAAAGCGGCTCTCCACGGTGTCGCCTCAGCCGCTCAGGTTGAATGACGCAACGCGTTCACGAGAAGGGAAAAAGCGGGCGAAGACTGGCGTCGGCTTGGGTAGTAGAGATGGAAGCCCTCCCAATAGGGAGAAAAATCTTCCAGAAACCGGTGGAGGCGACCGGTTCCGAGATGGAGCTTGGCGATATCCTCCGGGATATAGGCAAAGCCGAAGCCGTCGAGTGCCGCCTCGAGAACGTTGTAGATCGTGTTGAACACCAGCTGTCCGTCCACCCGAACCTTGATCTCGCGGCCGTTCTCTTCGAACTCCCAGGCATAGAGACCGCCATAGGTGGGCAGGCGCAGATTGATGCACCTGTGCTGCATGAGGTCCTTCGGATGTCTTGGAATATCGCGTGAGGCAAAATAGGATTCTGCGGCGACGACCGCGAAGCGAACATCCGGCCCGATCCTCACTGAGATCATGTCCTTGGCGATCTGTTCGCCGAAGCGCACGCCCGCGTCGTAGCCTTCGCTGACGATGTCCTGCAGACCGTAGTTCACGTCCAGTTCGAGCCTGATGTCGGGATATTGTTGGAGAAAGGTTCGAAGCTTCGGCCATATGTAGCACTGGATCTGGTAGTCGCCGGCGGTCAGCCGGACGGTTCCAGCCGGCTGGTCCCGAAGAATGTTGAGCCCATCGAGCGCAGATCCGATCTCGTCGAAAAGCGGACCGATGCTCTGCAGCATCCGTTCGCCTGCCTCGGTCGGAGAGACGCTGCGCGTCGTCCTTGTCAGCAGCCGCACGCCCAGCCGCTGCTCGAGCTGACGGAGCGTATGGCTCAGCGCCGACTGCGAAACGCCGAACTTGGCTGCGGCTTTGGTGAAGCTGCGCTCCCTCGCAACCACCAGGAACACCATCAGGTCGTTGATATTCTGGCGCTCCAATGATGATTCCTCCTCATAGACCGACGCCCATCATAAACGCCTGCCTATGAAATGGTAGCAATCAACTCTGGAGCAGCAAACACGCCGGACCCCTTTGCGCCGGACCGGCGTGCCTTTTGCTGCAGGCTGGAGTTTCACTTCGCCCGGCTGCGCAGCACTTCTCCGACAACCGACGACGCAGAGAAGGCGTTCGGCCAGCCGGCGTAGAAGGCCGTATGGGCAACGACCTCACCGGCTTCGTCGGCGGTCAGGCCGTTATCCATGGCGCGGTTGAGGTGATAGGTGATCTGGGCGCTCTGGCCGGATGCGATCAGCGCGCTGACCGTCACAAGGCTGCGGTCTCGCGGTGCAAGGCCCGGCCGCTGCCAGAGGTCGAGGAACAGCGGGTCGGTCGTAAACTGCACCAGCCCCGGAGAGATCGGACCGACATTCTTCTCTACCCCGGTGGCGCGTTGGCGCTCGGCTTCCTCGTTGAGTGGCAGCAGTTGCGGAGAGGCCGCAGGGAGCTGGTCGGCCGTGATGCCCCGGTCTTTGAAGACGTCCTTCGTCGCGGCGACTGCCGACATCGCGTTCGACCAGCCCGCGTAGAAAGCCAGATGCGTGATGATCTCGGAGACCTCCGCCGGGCTCACCCCGTTATCGAGAGCGACGTCGACGTAGTGCTTCAGATCGATTGCCTGGTTTCGGGCGATCAGCACTGCCAGAGTGACGATGCTGCGATCGCGGCGTGACAGTTGCGGCCGCTGCCACAGATTTCCGACCACGTCCTCTTCAGCGTATCGGCCAAGAGCCGGCGATACGGACTGGATGTCGCTGACCGACAATGATGAAGCACTTGCCGGCATGGCTCCGCCTCCACTTCCTTCCTGGGCCATGAGAGGCTCGCCCATCGTGAGCGAGATTGCCGTGGCGGCCAAAATTCGTTTCATGATGATATCCTTCCAGCTGGTTGTTCCGGCATCGCCTGGAATGGGCCTGCAACGGCGCAACGACGAAAGCCGCAATGCGCCCGTCGTCAGCGTCGAAGCAGGTTGTTGTGGAATGTGCCGCTAGAGACCGGATCGACGCAGCATTTCTTCGGGATAACGAGCTCCCTGAATGACGATGTTGGTCTGCTCGATCTCATCGAGATCGGCCTTATCCAAGGTGACGTTCAGCGCCCCGATATTCTCCTCGAACCGTTCGAGCTTGCGTGTTCCGTACAGCGGAACAATCCAGGGCTTCTGCGCCAGCAGCCAGGCTAGCGCGACCTGGGCCGGCGTCGCACCATGCTTCTCGCCGATCTTGCCGGTCAGCTCGACCAGCTTCAGGTTGGCAAGACGCGCTTCCTCGGAGAAGCGGGGGATTCCCGCTCGGATATCGGAACTGTCGAATGTGGTGTTGAGGTCGATCTTGCCGGTCAGAAATCCCTTGCCGAGAGGGCTAAAAGGCACGAGCCCGATGCCGAGCTCCTCGATCGTCGGAATGATTTCGGCCTCCGGCTCGCGGGTCCACAAGGAATATTCGCTCTGCAACGCGGCCACCGGCTGCACCGCATGCGCTCGGCGTATCGATCGGGCACCGGCCTCGGACAGACCGAACCACCGCACCTTGCCCTCGACAATCAGCTCCCTGACCGTCCCGGCCACATCTTCCATCGGCACGTCTGGATCGACCCGGTGCTGATAGTAGAGGTCGATGTGGTCGGTGCGCAGGCGCTTTAGGCTGCCCTCGACGGCGCGGCGGATCTGCGCCGGCTTGCTGTTGACGCCACCGCGGTGCGCGCCCGTCTCCTGATCGATGTCCCAGCCGAACTTCGTAGCGATCTTGACCTTGTCGCGAACCGGGGCAAGCGCCTCGCCCACCATCTCCTCGTTCGTCCAGGGGCCATAGACTTCAGCGGTGTCGAAGAAATCCATGCCGCGTTCGACGGCGGTGCGAAGCAGGTCGATCATCTCGGCCCGGTCGGGAAGCTCGCGGGCCTTGCCATAGCCCATGGCGCCCAGCGACAAAGCGGAGACCTCCAGGCCCTGGCCGAGTGTGCGCTTGATCATTTGCTTCTCCTCTTTTCAGGTTGATATGAAGAGCTATCGACAACGCGCGCCCTGAGGCGATCGCATGCCGATCTCATGCGATCCGACCGCCGTCAGGCAGTTTCGTCGCGAGGCGTGATCCGGACGGTTGCCGCGCGTGCTCGGGCGCTGACCATCGGCGCGAGATACTGGCTCTTGCCGTATTTGGCGCGGTAGGCGTCGTCGATGCGATCGTTGATCGGGCCGTC
>NZ_VSZV01000255.1:0-7761 GCF_008919455.1 Rhizobium sp. PEPV16 | reverse complement strand
CGAAGGCGACCGTGCGCGTCATCCCGGCGGCAATGATCCGTCCGGCCTTCTGGTCGAGCGCCGCCTGATACCACCGGGACTTCTGACCATGGTAGCCGCGCACGTAAAGCGCGCCTTCGACGACGACCTCCCAGATCCAGGTCGGGGTGCCATAGGTGGCGCCATCTTCGCGAAACGGTGCGATTTTCAGATCGTCGGCCTGATCGATCTCGCTGAGTTCGTCATCCGACCAGTTCATCTTCGCTCTCCGCTTGTGTCGGCCGCAGCCTTCATACTGCTTCTCGATCTTATGCTCTGAATATAGGGTGCGCGCCCAGCCATGATTAGGCGCCGTAAATCGCATGAACTTATGAGCGTGAATCATCAATCCGGCCGGTCACAGAGTTTCGGTCTACTACGAAAGCCTTTTGCTCTTACGGCGCTCGGCTGGAAGATGGTTTAAACGGACATCCGTCCTTGCTCACATCAGTAGGCGGCGTAACTCGGCGCACCGGAACATGGTGTCCGATTGCGGTTCGATCGGCATTCTGCTAGGAACGACCTGTCGAAAGAGTGCTGACCGGATGGTAGCCCGGTCGCCGTCTCAAGGGACGGCAATTCTCCCTCCAAGGGTATCCGCGACACCTGAGACCGGCTTGCCGGTCGCAAAGGTGTGTCCGCTGATACCACGTCATCGTCGGCGCACCTTTTCAATTGTTGGAAGGATGGACGACCGTGAATCTTACAGGCAACACAATTTTGATCACTGGCGGCGCAACCGGCATCGGTTTTGCGCTGGCGCGACGCCTTTCCGAAAAGGGCAATCACGTCATCATTTGCGGTAGAAGCGAAGCCGCGCTGCGGAAGGCACAAGAGAAATTGCCTGCGCTGATCACCCGAATTTGCGACGTTGCCGACGGCGAGAGCCGCCATTCAATGGTCGAATGGCTGAAGGCGGACCATCCGGCACTCAATATCATCGTCAACAACGCCGGCGTTCAGCATCGGCGTGATTTCAATAGTGATCCGGCGATCGACACTCTCGATCAGGAAGTGGCGATCAATCTGACGGCGCCGATCCATCTGATCGCCGAGCTGCTCGCCACCTTGAGGCAGCAAGAGGATGCGTTCATCATCAACGTCAGCTCGGGCCTCGCTTTTTCGCCGATGGCCGATGTGCCGGTCTATTGCGCCACCAAGGCCGCGATCCACTCCTTTACGCTCAGCCTGCGCCATCAGTTGAAATCCACAGCAATTCGGGTGATCGAACTCGCGCCACCGATCGTCGATACCGCTCTCGGCGGTGGTACGCGCAGCGAAGGCACAGCAAGCCGCATGATGGTCTCCTCGGAAGAGTTCGCTGCCGATGCGCTGGCGCAGCTTGAAGCGGATAAGAATGAGATCCTCGTCGGCATCTCCGCGGACACGCGCCGGATGGGCGAAGCCCTGTTCGAGCGCATGAACAGCCGCTCCTGATGGGTGTGGATTGCCGTGACCGGTCGCGGCAATCCCTCCCGAAGATCGCTGCTCGGCCGCTAGATCTCCAAGCGGACGACGTCACACCAACGATGGTGCCAGAATCTGGCACCGTGGTGGTCTAACCTGCATCGACGTGACGGAATTCAGGAAAGCCATGGTCATCAGACTTCGCGGCGACGCCGGAAATTGCCTCCGCGGATGTCCATGCGATCCCCAAGCATCCCCGTCAAGCGCGGGCAGGGAGGTCGCCTGGTCATCGGGCCGCTGGCGCTGCCCGGGCTGGCGGCGGTTGCCACCGTCACAATCGTGCCTTCAGCAAAACAGGAAGAATGACCACCATGAAACGTATTCAATATCACCAGTACGGCGGCCCCGATCTCATGCGGCTCGAGGAGTTCGAACTGGCTTCGCCGGGTAAAGGACAAGTGGCAGTCAAGATCAAGTTTGCAGCGATCAATCCCATCGATTGGAAGCTGCGGGCGGGACGGATGAAGATCGTTACGGGAAGGGCTTTTCCTCGCGCAATGGGGATGGATATTTCCGGGACGGTCATTTCGGTCGGTGAAGGGGTGACGCGTTTCAAGATCGGCGATGCCGTGTTCGGTCTTGCCCGGTTCAAGGAGAGCGGCGCCCTGGGAGAGGCTGTCGTCACTAAGGACAGTTTCTTGGCCCAGAAGCCCGACACCGTTTCGTTTGAGGAGGCGGCCTGTCTCGGAACGCCTGGAGCCACTTCTTGGAATGGGCTGGTCGACAAAGCGAAGCTGACTGCCGGCGAGCACGTCTTCATCAATGGCTGTACCGGTGCGGTGGGCGAAGCGGCTGTGCAGATCGCGCAGATTCTGGGCGCAAAAGTCTCGGGCAGTTGCAGCGCGGTGGCGACGGAACGGGCGCGGGCCCTCGGCGTTCAAACCGTGTTCGACTATCGGACAACTGATTTGTCGACGGTTCGCGAGCGTTTCGATGTGGTCTACGACACGGCTGCGACGATGACGGACGCCGTGGGGCTTGGGCTCTTGCGTCAGAATGGCCGGTTCGTCGACCTCAATCCCACGCCGGGGAAATTCATTCGGTCAATGTTCAACCGAAGGCTGAAGGTTGTGGTGTGCACACCGAGGTCCGAGATCCTCGATAGAATCGCTCGTGCCGCCAAGGACGAAAATCTTCGCCTTCCGATCGCCGAGATCGTGCCCCTCAGCGAAGCCATTCCACTCATCACGGCTCTTGAGTCCGGACGGAAGCTCGCCGGAAAAGCCCTCGTCATGATGGATTGAGCGTGTCACGAAGCCATCGATTATTTGACCTGATGCAAGTTCTTCGTCGTCACCGCGGAACGGTGGCCGGCTTGACGCTTGCGCGCGAGCTCGGCGTTTCGCTGCGGACCATCCGTCGTGACATCGTGACGCTGCAGGCCATGGGCGCCGATATCGATGGAGAGCCCGGGGTCGGCTACCTACTGCAGCCGGGCTTCCTTTTGCCGCCTCTGTCTTTCACGGAAGAAGAGATCCAGGCGCTTGTCGCTGGCGCGCAGTGGGTTAGTCGGCACACGGACGATGCTTTGGCGCACGCTGTTCAAAACGCGCTCGCAAAAATCGGCGGTGTGCTTCCCCCCGACCTGCGACGGGGCTTGGACGACAACACGTTCTTTGTTGGTCGTTCTGAAAAAGGTTCATCGGTTGTTGATCTGGCGCAGGTCAGGCGAGCGATGCGCGAGCAGCGAAAGATAAGCATCACGCACAAAGATCGAAGCGGGGCCGTGGCCGAAAGGACCATATGGCCAATCATGCTGGGATTTATTGATTCACAGCGATTTATCGCAGGTTGGTGCGAACTGCAGGGCGACTTTCGCATCTTCCAAGCTGACCACGTCATGACCGTCAGTTTCCTGGACGATCATTATCCGGGAAACCGCCGCCAACTCGTCAAGGAGTGGCGCGCTCAGGAAAAGCATCCCTGCAAACAGAGGGATTGCGGATAGCTGATTGTTGTCTCGACCCCCGAATTCAACCTCGCTCTGAGGCACAGCCTGCAGAGCGTTTCGAAGACTTTATAGAGAACGGAAATATTGATGGCTTATACGACTTCCTCCGACCGCCCTTTCAAGCAGAAGCGGCGAATTTTTGCTTTTTGGGTGCTGACCGTTGCTTTCGTCACCTTCCAGCTCATCGCGCATCCGGGCCTTGGATCTGAAAGCCTTTTTCTGACCCTGCTCGCTCAGTTCGGTACATTGTTGATCGCCTTTGGCATAATCGGACGGATCTGGTCGACCATCTATATTGGAGGTCGAAAGAATTCCGCGCTTGTGACCGAGGGACCTTATTCGATCACGCGCAACCCTCTTTATCTCTTTTCGCTCTGCATGATCAGCGGTGTCTGCCTGGTGTTTGGGAGTCTGCTTTTCACCGGAATTTTCACGCTGCTCGCCTATCTTGTGTTCAGATATACGGCGAAGCGGGAGGCCGTATATCTGTCTCACCTCTTCGCCGAGCCATATGCGGAATACGCCAGGCGCACACCGTTGTTCTGGCCCAATTTCTCCAATTTTGAGTGGGGGCAGGCTCCGGCGATTTCCAACCGGGCGCTGCTGGTGACATCAAGAGATTCTCTCTTCACCATCGCCATGATCCCATTTTCCGAACTCGTCGAATACCTTCGAGAAAGCGGCTTTCTAACCATGGCAATCGTTGTTCCTTGATCGCGCCGAGCGTACGTCGAAGCCCGGGACGCGCTCACGGTTGTCGTCGGCCTGCTCAGGCAGCCCCTTGTATCCGCACGTTAGAGTTTTTGTGCGGCACGCAGCACAGGCTGGCACCGCTGCGTCTGCTTGGCGCGGCCCGCAACCTCGATCAAAAAATGCGCATGTCGGCGAAAAAGGTTGCAGGAAAACAACCGCATCCATCCACGCCGGAAAGCCTTGATACGGCTCGCCGGCTCTTTCCAAATCGACGGGTCGCTCTAGCTTAAGGGATACCTGACGAAAAGGAGAAAACCATGACCGACGCACCGAATACGGCGACCCCGGCGCGGAGAGTGTTGCGTGGCCGCCCTTATAGCATCGGCGAATTTGCCAGGAAATACCGGTTGGACGACAAGGAGGCAAAGCGCCTCTACGACAAGTTCGGCCCGTCGGCCACCGAACTCGACCTGTTAATGGCGGCAAAGCGGCGCCCGCCGGGCCTGCCGACCAATCTCGACGCCTGACGGGCGCTATGGAGATACGAACCGGAAGCTGCCTTTGCGGGGCGGTCGCCTACAGGGTGGAAGGCGAGCCGCTTCGCGTCGGCCTCTGCCACTGCGCCGATTGCCGCAAAACGAGTGGTTCCGCCTTCACCGTCTTCGCGGTCTGGCCGCGCCAGGCTTTTTCCTACAGCGGTGAGATCGCCACCTTTTCAGGCCGCAGCTTCTGCCCCGTTTGTGGCAGCAGGCTTTTCTGCCTGCAGGAGGCGGCGGTGGAAATCCGCCTGGGATCCCTCGATAGCGCGCCGACCGACCTTGTGCCTAGCCATGAAGTCTGGATCAAGCGGCGGGAACCGTGGCTGCATCCTTTGCCAGGCGCCGGCCAATTTGCCGAGGATGCGGATTGACGGCTGCTAAAGGGCGTCGCCATCGGGAGCAAGCGCACCGAAACTTGACTTTTCTTACCAATATTTCATTTCACCCAACCGGATTCCGTGCCAGTTCGGCGGCACGCTAATCGCCGGTTCATCTGCGTTGTGATTATTTCACCGCAGAGGCCGCAGGCGGCCACTGACGGATTGAGGACGACATGAACAAAATCGTAAGCGGCAGCGAGACCGGAGCAAAGACAGGCGCAGCATCCGATCTGGCAGCGGTCCTTGCCGCATCGGGACGGCAGGGCAAGCGTGGCCGCTGGCGCGGACGCCTGATCATCCTGCTGATTCTCATCGTTGCCGCAGCAGTCGCCGCTTATTTCTATATGGGCCGTGGGCAAAGCGAAGTGAGCTATGCCACCCAGCCGGCAAAACGCGGTGATCTGACGGTGCTCGTCACCGCCACCGGCTCCGTACAGCCGACCGAGCAGGTGGATATATCGAGCGAGCTTTCCGGCACGGTCCGCGACGTCAATGTCGATTACAACAGCACGGTCAAATCAGGCGAAGTGCTCGCCCTCCTCGATACGAACAAGCTCGAGGCGGATGTGAAGAGCTCGCGCGCCAAGCTCAATTCGGCTAAGGCGAATGTCATCAAGGCCAATGCCGATATGCAATCCGCAAGCACCTCTCTCGAGCGGTTGAAGAGCCTGGTCAGAAGCAACGTCTCCACCCAGCAGAGCCTCGACGACGCCAGCTACAAATATGATTCCGCCGTCGCCGCCAAACAGATCAACGAGGCCGAGGTCCTGGCCTCGGAGGCCGACCTGCAGCTTGCCGAGGTCAATCTCGCCAAGGCAAAGATCATCTCGCCGATCGACGGCGTCATCCTCACCCGCTCCGTCAATCCGGGCGCCACGGTCGCAGCCTCGCTTTCGGCGCCTATCCTTTTCACCATCGCCGGCGACCTGAAGAAGATGGAGCTGCAGGTCGATGTCGACGAGGCCGATGTCGGCCAGATCGCCGTCGGCCAGAAGGCGAAGTTCACGGTCGACGCCTATCCCGACCGGACCTTTCCCGCCGAGATCGAGCAGATCCGCTTCGCCTCCGAAGTGGTCAACAATGTCGTGACCTATAAGGCGGTTCTATCCGTCGACAATGCCGACCTGCTGCTGCGCCCCGGCATGACGGCGACGGCCGATGTCACCGTCGAGGCCGTCAAGGACACGCTGATGGTGTCGAACGCTGCGCTGCGCTACGCCCCGGCCCAGGCGGAAAGGCGCGGCCGCGGCATTTTCGGCATCTTTGGCCCGCCACGCCAGCGTAACAACAATGCCGGTCCGGCGCTGACGGGTACGCAACGCCGCGTCTGGGTCCTGCGCAACGGCCGGCCAGTGCCTGTTGTCATCCAGGTCGGCTCATCCGACGGCCAGTTCACCCAGGTCGTCTCCGGCGACATCAAGGAAAACGACGCACTGGTGACCGACGCCACGGCGCGTGCGAACTAGGCGGAGAGACGGATGGCAAGCCCGCCGCTCATCGAATTCAGGCAGGTCTCGAAAATCTACGGCGAGGGCGAGGCGGCGATCCGCGCGCTCGACCACGTCGATCTTGCGATCAACGCCCATGAATTCGTCGCGATCATGGGGCCGTCTGGCTCCGGCAAATCGACGGCGATGAACATTCTCGGCTGCCTCGACGTGCCGAGCGCCGGTGACTACATCTTCGAAGGCATCCCGACCAGCGGCTTCGATCGCAGCCAGCTGACGCTGCTGCGCCGCCACATGCTCGGCTTCGTCTTTCAGGGCTTCAACCTGCTGTCGCGCACCTCGGCCGTCGAGAATGTCGAGCTGCCGCTGATCTATCGCGGCATGGCGGTGCGCGAGCGGCGCGAGCGGGCCCGCGAAGCCTTGGCGCTGGTCGGCCTGACCGGGCGCGAGCATCACAAGACACAGGAACTGTCAGGCGGCCAGCAGCAACGCGTCGCCATCGCCCGCGCCATCGTCACCGAGCCGGCGCTGCTGCTCGCCGATGAGCCCACCGGCAATCTCGACACCAAGACCAGCGTCGAGATCATGGATCTGATGACCCGGCTGAACCGCGAGCAGGGCATCACCATCGTCATGGTCACCCACGAGCCCGATATCGCCGCCTATGCGCAGCGGCTGCTGCGTTTCGTCGACGGCAAGCTGGAGACGGAAGTCGAGCACCGGAGGAGGGCGGATCATGTTCTTTGAGACGCTGAAGCTGGCGCTGCGGGCCATTAGCCGCAACATGCTGCGCTCGTTCCTGACCGTGCTCGGCGTCGTCATCGGCGTTGCCGCCGTCATCGCGCTGGTGACGATCGGCAACGGCACGACTGCGCAGGTCTCGACCGAGCTGTCGCGGCTCGGCACCAACATGCTGTTCGTCCGTCCCGGCCAGTTCGGCCCCGGCCGGGCGAGCTCCGAGGCTAAGCGCTTCAGCGTCAAGGACGTCGCGGCCATCCGCGACCAGATCGGCGGCCTCAGGGCCGTGGCGCCGCTCAACCAGTCGACGGCGACCGTGATTTTCGGCGGCCAGAACCATTCCACCAGCGTCTCCGGCACCACCAACGATTATTTCATCGCGCAGGACTGGAACCTGGCGCTCGGCCGCAATTTCACCCCTGCCGAGGAACGCGGCCAGGCGCGCTGCATTATCGGCGAGACGGTGCGCTCGCAGCTCTTCGGCAGCGCCGACCCCACGGGCCAGCAGATCCGCGTCGGCAAGGTCT
>NZ_VSZV01000114.1:3934-13370 GCF_008919455.1 Rhizobium sp. PEPV16 | reverse complement strand
CGGCCTTCAGCGCGTTGTCGACGACGAGCGTCTTCAGCTTGTCGGTGAGTGCTACGACGAACTTCTCGTGAATGCCTTCGGTGACGATCAGGCGCGAGGAGGCGGTGCAGCGCTGGCCGGTCGAGAAGAAGCCGGAATTGGCGGCGGCCTCGACGGCGACGTTGAGATCGGCATCGTCAAGCACGACCATCGGGTTCTTGCCGCCCATTTCCAGCTGGAACTTGCGGTTATGCTCGATGGAGGCGGCGGCGACGCGCCTGCCGGTGCCGGTGGAACCGGTAAACGTGATGCCGTGAACGTCGGGGCTTTCGAGCATGGCCTGGCCGACGACCGAGCCTTTGCCCATGACGAGGTTCAGCACGCCCTTCGGCAGGCCGGCGCGGTTGAGAATATCGACGATCGCCCAGGAACAGGCGGGCACCAGTTCGGCCGGCTTGAAGACGATGGTGTTGCCGTAGCAGAGCGCCGGCGCGATCTTCCAGGCGGGAATGGCGATCGGGAAGTTCCACGGCGTGATGATGCCGATGACGCCGAGCGCCTCGCGGGTGATCTCGACGCCGATATTCGGGCGAACCGACGGGAGAACCTCACCGGCCAGCCGCAGTGCCTCGCCGGCGAAGAATTCGAAAATCTGCGAAGCGCGGATCACCTCGCCGGTGGCTTCCGGCAGCGTCTTGCCTTCTTCGCGGGCAAGCAGCGCGCCCAGTTCGTCCTTGCGCGCCATGATCTCGTCGCCCGTCTTCTTCAGGATGACGTGGCGCTCCCAGATGCCGGAGCGTGACCAGGCCGGGAAGGCGGCCTTGGCGGCGGCAATGGCGTTTCTCGTGTCATCAGCGCTGCCGTCGGCATAGAGGCCGACGACCTCATTCGTATCCGACGGGTTGATGTTTTTCGTCGCGTTCGAGCCGACCCATTCGCCGGCAATCAGGTTTTGATAAATGGTCATGGGCTTAACAAGCCTCCTTTACCGTTTACGAGCAAAGATCCGGCTGCCGAATGCAGCCGGTCTTGAATTCAGAGCTGCCTGACGGCGACCTCTTCCTCGGCGGCCACCTTCAGCGGATTGCGGAGCGCCAGGCCGAATTCGGCGACTTCGATCTCGAAGACGTCGCCCTCTTCCGTCTTCACGCCGTCGGCAAAGGAAAGGGTCGCCGTGCCGAACATATGGACATGCACATCGCCCGGAACACGGAAGATGCCATACTTGAAATGGTGATATTCCAGATTGGCGAAGGTGTGCGACATGTTCGCCTCACCTGATAGGAATGGTTTTTCGAAGATCACCTTGTCACCGCGCTTGATGCGCGAGGTGCCTCGAATATCCTCCGGGGCCGCGCCGACGCGGATTTCCGGACCGAAGCTTGCCGGGCGCAGCTTCGAATGGGCGAGATAGAGATAGTTGATCCGCTCGGTGACGTGGTCCGAAAATTCGTTCGACAGCGCAAAGCCGATGCGGAAGGGCGAGCCGTCCTTGGCGATCACGTAGATGCCGGCCATCTCCGGCTCCTCGCCGCCGTCGAGCGCGAAGGAGGGCGAGATGAGCGGCGCGCCGGGTGCCGCGGCTCCATAGCCGTTACCCTTGTAGAACCATTCGGGCTGGACGCCCTTTTCGCCGGCCTTCGGCTTGCCGTTCTCGAGGCCCATCTTGAACATCTTCATCGAGTCCGTGAGGGTTTCCTCGGCGGCTTCGGTGGTCTTCTTGTGCATGGAATCGCGCGTTGCCGCCGATCCCAAATGCGTCAGGCCAGTGCCGGTCAAATGCAGGTGCGCGGCATCTGGATGGGTGATCGGCGGAAGGAAACGGTCTTCCGCATAGGCCTTCTCAAGATCGACGGCATCGCCGTAGCCATGCGCTTCGATGACTGAGGCAAGAGACTTGCCGCCGTCTGCGGCTTCCATCGCCAGCGCATAGACGCTGACGGCGTTCTTGACCGACCTTGCAGCGCCGCCCTGCTCACGCACGGCGACGATGATCTCTCCGTTTGCACCCTTGATCTGTGAAATAAGCACGTCTTCGATCCTTCTCGTTTCGGCGAAGACAGGAAAAAGCTCCGCCTGTCCGGCTCCATCAGGAGCCGAAATCCATCATTCATAGGACTGCGAATGCCTGACTGGCGCCTTGAGGCGCTCAGCCCTTGTTCTTGTTGTAAACGTCGAAGAACACTGCGGCGAGAAGCACGAGGCCCTTCACCATCTGCTGGAAGTCGATGCCGAGCCCGACGATCGACATACCGTTATTCATGACGCCCATGATGAACGCGCCGATGACCGCACCGGTGATCTTGCCGACGCCGCCGGACGCCGAGGCGCCGCCGATGAAGCAGGCCGCAATGACGTCGAGCTCGAAACCGACGCCGGCCTTCGGTGTTGCCGAGTTCAGGCGAAGGGCGATGATCATGCCGGCAAGACCTGCAAGCACACCCATATTGACGAAGGTGTAGAAGCTCAGCCGCTCGGTATTGATGCCTGAAAGTTTGGTCGCCTTCGAATTGCCGCCCATGGCATAGATGCGACGGCCGATTGTCGTCCGGCGGGTGATGAAGGCATAGATCGCAATCAGCACCAGCATGACGACGAGAACGTTCGGCAAGCCCTTATAGGTGGAGAGCAGATAGCCGATCCACAGGATGGCGAGCGAAACGACCAGATTCTGGACGATGAAGAAACCCATCGGCTCGACATCGATCCCGTGGTCTTCGTTCACCTTGCGGCGGCGCCAGGCGAGATAGAAGAGGATGACAGGCAGGATCACGGTCAGGATCAGCGAGGTCGACTGCACCGGTGTGCCGGCAATGTCGATCATGCCGCCCGGCAGGAAGCCGGTGCTGATAACCTGGAATTCCTTCGGGAACGGGCCGATGTTCTTGCCGTTCAGAACCGTCAGCGTCAGGCCGCGGAAAACAAGCATGCCGGCAAGCGTCACGATGAATGACGGGATGCGGTGATAGGCGATGAAATAGCCCTGCGCCGCGCCGATGATGCCGCCCACGATCAGGCAGATCAGGCCGGCCAGCCAGAAGTTCATGCCCCATGACACGGTGAAGATTGCCGCGAGCGCACCGACGAAGGCGACGATCGAGCCCACCGACAGGTCGATATGGCCGGCGACGATGACGAGCAGCATGCCGAGCGCCATGATGACGATGAAGGAGTTCTGCAGAACAAGGTTCGTCAGGTTGACCGGCTTGAAGAGAATGCCGCCGGTATAGAACTGGAAGAACACCATGATCGCGACGAGTGCGATGAGCATGCCGTATTCACGAATATTGCCGCGGATATAATCGGCAACAGAAACGACGTTGCTGTGCTCGGTTGTCGGGTTGACCGGAGTCATTGTCTCTTCTCCCCTGAGCGCATGATAGCGCGCATGATAGTTTCCTGGCTTGCTTCTCCCTTCGGCAGTTCCGCGACGATGCGTCCTTCGTTCATCACGTAGATGCGGTCACATGTGCCAAGCAGTTCGGGCATTTCCGACGAGATCATCAGAACGCCCTTTCCATCGGCGGCAAGCTGGTTGATGATAGTATAGATTTCGTACTTTGCGCCAACGTCGATGCCGCGGGTCGGCTCGTCGAGGATCAAAATATCGGGATCGGAAAATAGCCACTTCGACAGCACCACCTTCTGCTGGTTGCCGCCCGAAAGATTGACCGTTTCCTGGAAGACGCCAGAGGAGCGGATGCGCAGCTTCGACCGGTAATCGGTCGCGACCCTCATCTCCTTGATGTCGTCGATGACGCTATTGCTCGAAATCCCATTGAGGTTTGCAAGCGTCGTATTGTGCAGGATGCTGTCGCTGAGCACGAGACCGAGTTGCTTGCGGTCCTCGGTGACATAGGCAAGACCGGCGTCGATCGCCTTGCGCACAGTGCTGACATCGACAGCCTTGCCATTGACGAAGACCTCGCCGCTGACTTTGTGGCCATAGGATTTGCCGAAAACGCTCATGGCGAATTCGGTGCGGCCGGCACCCATGAGACCGGCAATGCCGACGACCTCGCCCTTGCGGACGTTGACGTTGATGTCGTGCAGCACTTGGCGGTCGCGGTGCTGCTGGTGATAGGCGTTCCAGTTCTTCACTTCGAAGATCGTCTCGCCGATCGGCACGGAGCGCGGAGGATAACGGTCGGCCAGATCTCGGCCCACCATGTTCTTGATGATGATGTCTTCGCTGATCTCGTCCGTGTGACAGTCGAGCGTCTTGACGGTCATGCCGTCGCGCAGGACAGTGATCTGGTCGGCGACCTTACGGATCTCGTTCAGCTTGTGGGAAATGATGATCGAAGTGATGCCCTGGTTGCGGAACTCGATCAGCAGATTGAGCAGCGCATCCGAGTCCTTTTCATTGAGCGAAGCGGTAGGCTCGTCGAGGATGAGCAGCTTGACGCTCTTCGACAGTGCCTTGGCGATCTCGACGAGCTGCTGCTTGCCGACGCCGATATCGGTGACCAGCGTGTTCGGAGATTCGCGCAGGCCCACCTTGGTGAGCAGCTTCTTCGTACGGTTGAACGTCTCTTCCCAGCTGATGACGCCGTTCTTGGCATTCTCGTTGCCGAGGAAGATGTTTTCGCCGATCGACAGCAGCGGCACGAGCGCCAGCTCCTGGTGGATGATGACGATGCCGATTTCTTCGGAATCCTTCAGGACCTTGAAGTTGCGCGTCTCGCCTTCGTAGACGATGTCGCCTTCATAGCTTCCTGTCGGATAGACGCCCGATAGCACTTTCATCAGGGTCGATTTACCGGCCCCGTTTTCGCCTACCAACGCGTGGATCTCACCCTGGCGAACCTTGAGGTTCACATTCTCCAGCGCCTTGACGCCCGGGAACGTCTTGGTGATGCTCCGCATTTCGAGGATGGTATTGTCCATAGTCAAAGTTCCAGCGCCTCCGGCCGTCGAGCGGCCGGGCGATCATAAAATCGAAGACCGGAACCCGCAAGCACGGGTTCCGGTCCCTCTCATTACTTCAGCTTGTCTTCGGTGTAGTAACCGCCGTCGACGAGGATCTGCTTGTAGTTGGTCTTGTCGACAGCAACCGGCTTCAGCAGATAGGACGGAACGATCTTGACGCCGTTATCGTAGGTCTTCGTATCGTTGACCTCGGGCTCCTTGCCGGACATGACGGCATCGACCATGGCAACAGTGACCTTGGCGAGTTCGCGGGTGTCCTTGAAGACCGTCGAGTGCTGTTCGCCAGCAATGATCGACTTGACCGACGGAACTTCGGCGTCCTGACCGGAAACAACCGGGAGCGGCTGGTCCGGAGTGCCATAGCCGACGCCCTTCAGCGACGAGATGATGCCGATCGACAGACCGTCATAGGGAGACAGGACCGCATCGACCTTGGCGTCGGTGTAGTTGGCCGAGAGCAGGTTGTCCATGCGGGCTTGGGCCGTTGCAGCGTCCCAACGCAGCGTGCCGACCTTGTCCATGCCGGTCTGGCCGGACTTCACGACGAGCTTGCCGCTGTCGATGTAGGGCTGCAGAACGGACATTGCGCCATCATAGAAGAAGAAGGCGTTGTTGTCGTCCGGCGAGCCGCCGAACAGTTCGATGTTGAACGGACCCTTGCCATCCTTGAGGCCGAGGGCGTCAACAATGGAACCAGCCTGCAGAACGCCGACCTGGAAATTGTCGAACGTCGCATAGTAGTCGACGTTGGCCGAGTCGCGGATCAGACGGTCATAGGCGATGACCTTGATGTTGGCGTCATGAGCCTTCTGGAGAACGTCGGAAAGCGTCGTTCCGTCGATCGAAGCGATGACGAGAACCTTGGCACCCTTGGTGACCATGTTTTCGATCTGCGAAAGCTGGTTCGGAATATCGTCGTCAGCATACTGCAGGTCGGTCTTGTAGCCGGCGGCCTCGAGCTGCTTGACGATGTTGTTGCCGTCGTCGATCCAGCGAGCCGAAGACTTCGTCGGCATTGCGATACCGACAAGCCCCTTGTCCTGCGCCATGGCAGGCATAACGAACGAAGCCACGCCGAAGGCGGCCGCAGCCATCAATGAGATAATGGATTTCATTTCTCTCTCCCTTGTTAATAGACGGCGGACGAAAAATCGCCCGCCCCGAAACTGTGGCAGGTTCCGTATTGGATAGTTACTTCAGATGGTGAGAAACGAAGTAGGTCTCCTCCACGATCTCACACGTGTTGAGTGCCAACCAGCACACGGCGGCAAACTGGTATGGATTCCTATAACTGTCAAATAGAATAAGTGGTAATATGCATAACAATTTTGGTATATCGTTAAAAAGTATTACTTTTGATGGAGCGCAGTGAGGAGGCTGCAACCATGACGATTGTTTCCGAGCCATTTTCAATGGATCACGTCGATATCCACAGCGATAATTTCGGCGATGACAGCCTTTTACGTGCAGGACTTAAGCTGAATCACCTGCGCATGATCGTCGCAATCGAAGATAGCGGACAGATTTCCGCCGCAGCCGACGTTCTGAACATTTCGCAGCCCGCCGCATCGCGCATGTTGTCCGAAATGGAATCGATTACCAAGACGTCGCTCTATGAGCGGGTGGCCCGCGGCGTGGTGCTGACGACCTTCGGCGCAGCGCTTGCCCGCAGGGCTCGGAAGATCCTCCTGGAGCTCCGCGAGGCGAGCCGTGAGATCGGTGAATTGAAAAGCGGCAAAGGCGGCTCGGTCTTCATCGGCGCGGTGACGGCGCCGGCCATGAGCCTCGTCGTTCCGGCAATCAACAAGGTGCGCAAGGCCTATCCCGGCATCGAGATCAACATCCAGGTGGAGACGAGCAACGTGCTTGCCCGCGAGCTGCTCGCCGCCCGCCATGACTTCATCATCGGCCGCATTCCCGATGATCTCAGTCCGCGCCTGTTCGAGGTGACAGAGATCGGCATCGAGCGGGCTTGCCTGATCGTGCGCAGCAGCCATCCGCTTATGAAGCAGAAGACGAGCAGCCTCGCCGACATCAGGGATTACGACTGGGTGTTCCAGCCGCCCGGCACGCTGCTGCGCCGTACGATCGAGGACGTCTTCCTGTCGCGCGGCGTGGCGTTGCCGGAGAACATCGTCAACACCTCCTCGCTGCTTCTGACCTGCGCCATCATCTGCGAAACCGATGCGATTGCTCCCGTCGCCGTCGACGTCGCCCAGTTCCTTGCCAGCCAGGGCTCGAATGCCTCTGATGTGCGCATGCTGCCGATCGATTTCGACATCAACGTCAAGCCCTACAGCATGATCACGGCGAGGGAACGGGCGCTGCCGCCGAGTGCAAGGCTGCTCTACGACATCATCCTCGAGGAGAGCCGCAAGCAGGCCGGCTGACGACACCCGCAAGCCCTGCGCCATCTTGCCCGCCTTTAATGCACGCGTCGAAAGGGAGCGCATGCTGTTCGGACAGTCGGTATTTCAATCAGTCCTCGAGCGACTGAAGGCGGAGGACGAGACGGACGAAGACGCCGGGGCGCGGGCGGCCCATCGGGTGCCCGGCCTCGGCACCGGGCTTGCGTTCGATGTCATGGCCTTCGATGTCATGGAAGGCGTCTCGGCCGCCTCGCAACGCGTCGGCCAGGCCTATTTCGACAATCTGGATCTTGATGCTGCCGCCGCGATCGCGGAGGAACCGGCGACTGCGCCTCCACCCGAGCCCGTCATGCCGGACCATCTCGCCCGCATCGCTCCGGAAGAGATTGCTGCGGAACTGGCGATTGCTGCCGCCGATACCCAACAGACGCTGAACGAGAAGCGGCGCGCCTTTGCCAAGGCCAATCATCCTGATGGAGTCGCAGAGCTTTTCCGCGACAATGCCAACAGGCGCATGATGATCGCCAATCTGCTGATCGACGAGGCGATGCGCCGCCTGCAGCACAGCTGAAGCTTTCTCGCGAACGCAGGCAAACGTTCCAAGCTTTGGAAGAGCCGCCGTTTCCGGCTCGATTCGCGAACTCTATATGGGCTGTTTTTCCTGCGCTTCAACCGGTGCCCATGGTGCTCAGTTTGATTCTTTCGCGCTCGGGTAGCAGATAAATCTCCCGCTTTTTGCTACCGGCAATAGCGTATTTCGGGACCCCCGTAGACCATGCCTACTCCCTTTTTGGTAGGCCGTAGCTATTTAGCGAAATTGAATGCGGTACAACCTCTTGTAACATAGGGCGGTGCAAATATTTTCAGGAGACCGCCGACATGTCATCTACGGAAGATCCGAAGCTGCCACCCAACACTGCGCGCAGACATTTTCTAGGTATAGCCGCCGCCGCTGGTGCTCGTCTTGCCGGCGCGGCAGCCCTGGCCACAGCCATTTCCACCTCTCCGGCCAACGCGCTGGGGCGGCTTTGGGGACGGGGCGGCTCCGGTGGACACGGAGGCTCTGGCGGGAGCGGTGGCTCAGGCGGAAGTGGTGGTGGTGGCGGCAGCGGGAGCGGCCCAAATTGCTTCCTGCGGGGAACGGCGATCCTCACGGATTGCGGCGAGAAGCCTGTCGAGACTCTCAGCATCGGCGATCGCGTTGCCCTTCCTGACGGCAGCACCCGCCCGGTAAAGTGGGTCGGCCGCCAAAGCTTCAAGAAGAGCGGCGCGCGCTGGCACAAGGACGTCGTGCCGATCCGGGTTTCCCGCCACGCACTGGACGGGCAAACACCCCATTCGGATCTCTATCTGTCGCCTGGCCATGCGCTCTACCTGAACGGCATTCTGATCCAGGTGAAGGACCTCGTGAACGGCAAGACGATTGCATCGGTCACTCCCGCCGCCGACGGATCGATCGAGTACTATGCCGTCATGCTCGACACGCACGAAGTTATCCTTGCCGAAGGTGCTGAGACCGAGTCCTTTCATCTGAAGAACAGCAATCACGAGAACTTCTGCAATTTTCCAGAGTACGAGCGTCTCTATGGCAAGGAACGCATCGTGATGACATCCTTTGCGCCATTGCTGGGAGGTGGCCGGTCACATTTGAAAGCGCTTCTCCTGCTCGGCGTCTCGCCGCTGGTACCGATGCACGATCCATTCGGGAATGCCTGCGAAAAGATCGACGCGCAAGCCAAGGAACTGTCACTCTGACAGGACGGGAATGCGCCGGGGATCGGGCTGGCTGCACGCGAAGCTGTGCGTCGGTTTTGCGATAGTGTCGAACCAAAGACGTCAAGCGTGGCGCGCATCGGAAAGATCGCGGCACGCTTCGATTGTTCGGCCTTCTTCTCAAAGGCGCCGGTAAGCTGCCGACACTCCTTGAGAAGCGCCGCGTCCTCACCCGCGCCAATCATCCGACGGTGTTACCCTGCCCTTCCGCGACAATGCGACGAAGCGGAGGATGCTCGCCAATCTGCTGATCGACGAGGCGCAGCGGCGAATCGCCCGCTGATTATTCCGCCTGCCCGTCCTTTGAAGGCTTTTCGGCGGTCGCCGCAGGCCCTTCTTCTTCTTCTTCTTCTTCTTCGGCGTCAGGCTGCACGACCGGCTCG
>NZ_VSZV01000114.1:0-3888 GCF_008919455.1 Rhizobium sp. PEPV16 | reverse complement strand
GCGCCCGCCCCGCCCGCGAGCACGCCCCAGAACGGATCGCCGGTGACGAACTCGACCACGGCCCAGCCGAAGCAGACGGCAACGATGGCAACTCGCACCCAGAGGCGCCGGTATGCCGGATGGTTCGGATCGATCAGCTGCATCTTTACCCCGCGGTCGGATATGTCGCACTGCCCTCGGCCTGTGCCGCGCTTGTCTCTAAAGCCTTTCCTGGCCAGATTAAAGTATTCTGTTGGCTCAAACGGTATCGAATGTTCGACAAGCCGGCTCCAGTAGAACGCTTCAATCCGAGGCGGAAATGCTCTGGTTCGAATCTTGCAAATGTGAAAGATCCGAGGCCTTGACGCGACGCAGAGAAGGTGGAATGAAAATTCCAGAAATTTGACAATTCGGTTTATTTGTTCCGAATTCAAGGGAGGTTGGAATGACAGTGAGATTTGGTCTTCTTGGCGCCGGCCGCATCGGTAAGGTTCATGCGAAGGCTGTCAGCGGCGACGCCAATGCAAAGCTCGTCGCGGTCGCCGACGCCTTTCCGCAGGCAGCCGAAGCCATCGCCTCCGCCTATGGCTGCGAGGTCCGCACCATCGAGGCGATCGAGGCAGCCAAGGACATCGACGCCGTCGTCATCTGCACGCCGACGGATACCCATGCCGATCTGATCGAGCGCTTCGCCCGCGCCGACAAGGCGATCTTCTGTGAAAAGCCGATCGATCTCGACGTCGCCCGTGTCAAGGCCTGCATCAAGGTGGTGGAAGAGACCGGCGCCAAGCTGATGGTCGGCTTCAACCGTCGCTTCGATCCGCATTTCGTGGCTGTCCGCAAGGTCATCGACGAAGGCAAGATCGGCGATGTCGAGATGGTGACGATCACCTCGCGCGATCCCGGCGCCCCGCCGGTGGACTACATCAAGCGCTCGGGCGGTATCTTCCGCGACATGACGATCCACGATTTCGACATGGCTCGCTTCCTGCTCGGCGAAGAACCGGTGTCGGTTTTCGCGACCGCTGCTGTTCTCGTCGACAAGGCGATCGGCGAAGCCGGCGACTATGACAGCGCCTCGGTGATCCTGCAGACGAAATCCGGCAAGCAGGCCGTCATCTCCAACTCCCGCCGCGCCACCTATGGCTATGACCAGCGCATCGAGGTGCATGGTTCCAAGGGCCTCGTCTCGGCCGAGAACCAACGTCCCGTTTCGATCGAGGTGGCAAACGGCGATGGCTATACCCGCCCGCCGCTGCACGATTTCTTCATGACCCGTTACACCGAAGCCTATGCGAACGAGATTGCCGGCTTCATCGCCGCGATCGAGAAGGGCACCAAGATCTCACCATCAGGCGCCGATGGTCTCGCAGCGCTGGCACTCGCCGATGCCGCGGTCCTGTCCGTCAAGGAAGGCAAGCTCATCAGGATCGGCTGACGGCCCTCTCCCGACCGGAAGCCATGCATGAGATGGCCGGGCACTCGCCCGGCCATTTCGCGTTTAATGAAGCGCGCGGGCGGACCTCAAAAAGACCCCTCCCAACCCCTCCCCACAGGTGGGAGGGGCTAACCTGCTGCACCTGCGCCGCCCATCCCGAAACGCCGAAGATTTGGAAAGCGGGTGCGGCAGTTTAAGTCCCTCCCCCTTGTGGGGAGGGGTTTTCTTTGGGGTACAGACCGGGCTGATGAATGAAACTGATAGCTTTGAACTGAGCCGAAGCCCAATCATTCGCCCTTAGCGATGCATCCTCAATCCGCTCCCTGAACGCCCGAGACAACGATATCCTCGTCGATGACGGATAGCGCCCGGTTCAGATGTCCTTCGAAGACGAGGATCTGCTCGTCGGCCACTACCCTGATCTCGGGCATGCCTTCCATGCGCACGATATGCGACTGCCCGAGCCCCTCTTCGATCCCTTGCCGAAGAAGGTCGTAATAACGCGTGCCCGGCCCGGTGATGGCGATCGGCATGCGCTCCGTCAGGCTCAGCATGCGCGACAGCCCGTTGCCGAGCGCCAGTCCCGCCTGGCGGAAGGCGAAGGCGGGGACCCGCTGGCCCTGGCGCGCCTTTGCGGCAATCTTGTCCAGTTCCGCCACCGGCACGAACTTTGCCGGGATCGTATCGAGCGGCACCTCGAAGGCGCTGCGCAGGATCGCGTAGAAACCGGCATAGGCCTCGATGCAGCCGCGGGTGCCGCAGCGGCAGAGCCCGCCATTGGCCATGTGCAGCATGTGCCCGAAATTCGGCGCCGATATCTCCTGGCCTGTCTGGTTCCCCCGCCTGACGATGCCGAGCCCGACGCTATGGCCGAGCGAAAGGGCGGCGAGCGAGCGGAAATCGGCGCCCTTCACCATCTCCTCGCGCGCGCCGAGTGCCGCCGCGACCAGCAGCGTCTCGTTGTCGAGGATCACCTTGGCCTGCCATTCCGGCCGGAGTGCTGATTCGAAATCGATCTGATCGCTGCCGAAGATCGGCGACCAGACGAGAACCGGCTCGGTGGAATTGACCAGCCCCTTGCTGCTGATCGAGATCAGCAGCACCTTTTCTTGGCTGATCTTCGAACGATCGAGAATCCGCAAAAGCCCGGCCCGCACGGCCGCGACAAAACGGAGGGCGCCTGCCGGATCATGTGAACGTTCCTCGCTGAAGCGGTCGATCAGTTTGCCGGCATAATCGACCAGCGAATATTGCACCGCATCCGAGGAGATGATGACGACGATGAGATAACCGCAATCGCGCCGCTGGCGCAGCAGCACGCGCGGCCGGCCGCGACCGCTTGCCGGCTGCTGTTCCGATTTTTCGATGATCTGGGCTTTTTCCAGCTCAGTGGTGATCGCCGAAATGGTGGCCGACGAAAGCCTGGTGAAATCGGATATTTCAGTATGCGCGAGCGCACCGTGGCGACGCAGCACGGACAGCACGAGCACGCTGTTTCTCTGCCGGACCAGCTCCGTGCTCGACTTGGTCAGCATGAATGCCGCCCTCTCCTCCTGCTTGCTCTTCCCGTGGTTTCCACTGCATCTCCAGCCGGTGTTTCGCAAGGAAATTAAGCTGGCAGTGCAGTGTTGACAGTTGAAAAAATCTCTGACACTAAATTTCTCGACTGTCGAGAAAAAAATCCGAACCTTTCTGGACAGGCTTATCGCGGTGGCCGGAGGAAGCATGGGCTGGGCCGGTCGCAACTCACTCGGGAGGACATTATGAAGTCTATTTTGAAACTGATGGCGGGTGCCGCCATTCTCGTTTCCGTGCATACTGCGGCCATGGCCGCCGATCTCGTCGTCGGCGTTTCCTGGTCGAATTTCCAGGAAGAACGCTGGAAGACCGACGAGGCCGCCATCAAGAAGGCTCTCGAAGCCAAGGGCGCCAAGTATATTTCCGCTGACGCGCAGTCTTCTGCCGCCAAGCAGCTGACCGACGTCGAATCGCTGATTTCGCAGGGCGCCAATGCGCTGATCATTCTCGCACAGGATTCCGACGCCATCGCCCCGGCGATCGAAAAGGCCGCCGCCGAAGGCATCCCTGTCGTCGGCTACGACCGCCTGATCGAAAACCCGGCCGCTTTCTACATCACCTTCGACAACAAGGAAGTCGGCCGCCTGCAGGCTGAAGGCGTCTTCAAGGCCAAGCCGGAAGGCAACTACGTCTTCATCAAGGGCTCGTCTTCCGATCCGAACGCCGACTTCCTGTTCTCGGGCCAGCAGGAAGTGCTGAAGGCCGCGATCGACGCCGGCAAGATCAAGAATGTCGGCGAAGCCTATACCGACGGCTGGCTGCCGGAGAACGCTCAGCGTAACATGGAGCAGTTCCTGACCGCCAACAACAACAAGGTTGACGCCGTCGTCGCCTCAAACGACGGCACTGCCGGCGGCGCGATCGCAGCGCTCGACGCCCAGGGCCTCGCCGGC
>NZ_VSZV01000122.1:0-5871 GCF_008919455.1 Rhizobium sp. PEPV16 | reverse complement strand
GGGGGCATCCTTGCCCTGATCTGGTTCGTGCATATCGCCGCCGCCCGGATGCTTGCCCGCGGTGCGACAGCCGCCGCAGGCGGCTTGCTGGTCATCGGCGCAATGAGTTTCGGCGGCGCCATCTCGCTGGTCGGGCAGATGTATCATCTCTCCGGCGACCAGCAGACGGTGATGTATCTGTGGTTCGCGATTGCGACAGTCTCGGCGATCCTGTTCCGTTCAGCCGCCGTGACCGTCGTCGCGGGCTTCCTCTCCTGGGCATCCTTTGCGGTTTATCTGCAGGATAACGACACGCATTGGATCGGTCTCGATCCCTGGATGGCGCCGGTCATGGCGGTGATCGTCATCGGGCTGGTGCGGTATACCGGCGCCGAGCGGGGCCGCCACCTCGCCTATCTTCTGCTGATCGGTTGGCTCGCCTGGCTCTATACTCTTTATGAGGAGATCGCCGTGGCGCTTGCCTTTGCAATCGGCGGCATGGCCGCCTTCGTCCTGACGGCCTTGCCCCCCCGGCCTATTGCCTCCTTGGTCAAAACCGCCGGTGCGGCTCCTGCCTTCTACAGCTTCCTCGTCGCCGCAATTGGCTTCCTGCTGCTGCATATCGAGATCGAGGATGGCTGGGGGCTGGTGGTGCTCGGAGTGGTGACGCTTGCCGCTTCCGTGCTGGCGATCGTCCTGCGTGGCAGGGATAATGGCGCGGTGCGATATCTCGCCTACGCGACCTTTGCCGCGGAGATGCTCTATCTCGCCTCCGTCACCGTCGGCTCGATCCTCGGCACGTCAAGCCTCTTCCTCTTCTCCGGTCTCGTGGTCGCGCTGGTCGCCTGGATGGTCATCCGTCTTGAACGGCGTTTTTCGGCGAATGCACAGGGGGAACGGGCATGAACTCGTTCATCGCAAAGCTGCAATCCGGCAAGGGCTATCTGCTTTCGGCCATCATCGTCGCCGGTCTGCAGACCCTTATCCTCGGCACGATCATCCAGAGCCGGGCGTCGATCCTCAGCGATGGCGCCGAGGTGCTGCTGAAGACGGCGCCCGTCGATCCGCGCGATTTCCTGCGCGGCGACTATGTCGTCTTGAACTACGACATTTCCTCGGTGCCGGTGCAGACGGTTTCCGGCGGCATTCCGGCCGAGGCCGGCGAACGGGTGTTATGGGTCCGGTTGAAGAAGCAGGAGGACGGTTTCTGGACGGTGACCGAATCGTCCTTTCGCGAACTGCCTCCGCAGCCGGACACCGTGATCCTGCGCAGCCAGCCATTTTATAGTGGCGGACTTGCCGCCGGCGACAGTATGCGTGTCGAATACGGCATCGAGCGCTACTATGTTCCTGAAGGCGAGGGCAAGCCGATCGAGGAGGCCCGCAATGACGGCAACGTCGCCATCGCAGTGCGTGTCTCGCCTGATGGAAGCGCGCAGATCCGCAGTCTGCTGGTTGACGGCAAGCCGGTTTACGATGAGCCGCTTTACTGATCGCGTCGCACTTCGGGGCAGGGCGGTTCCGGGGCTGCAAATCCCCTGTCATTTGCCGTTCATTTTTCCTTTGCCTCGACCAAATCGGGTGATATAGAGACGCCGCGCTCCGGAAGGCCTCATGCGCAGGCATAGGCATGCGGTTTTGTGAACGCGGGTATGGTGAAATTGGTAGACACGCCAGATTTAGGTTCTGGTGCCGCAAGGCGTGGGAGTTCAAGTCTCTCTACCCGCACCAAGCTGTTTGCAGGCGGGAGACTAAGAATCGGTTGTTCCAGAACAATTGAGATGTCCCGAATAGCCCGCGAGTGCCATTCCGCTTTGGGCGGAATGATATGGAATTGGGAAAAGCCACGCGCGGCAGGATCGCCGGCGTCGTGCTCATCGAAACGAACGGCGTCTGGGCACGGCCGCCACGAAATGAAGGTAGGAAGACATGCAGGTTATCGAAACGCTCGCTGAAGGGCTGAAGCGCGAAATCAAGGTCGTTATCCCGGCCAAGGACATGCAAGACAAGATGAATGAGCGTCTTGCCGATGTGAAGGACAAGGTTCGCATCAACGGCTTCCGTCCGGGCAAGGTGCCTGCCGCTCACCTGAAGAAGGTCTACGGCAAGTCGATCATGGCCGACCTCGTCAACGAGATCGTCCGCGAGCAGCCGGCCGCCATCCTGTCCAGCCGTGGCGAGAAGTCGGCCACGCAGCCGGAAATCGCCATGACGGAAGACAAGGACGAAGCCGACAAAATCCTCGCCGCCGAGCAGGATTTCGAATTCACGCTCTCCTACGAAGTTCTGCCGCCGATCGAACTGAAGTCGGTCAAGGGCATCAAGGTCACGCGCGAAGTAATCGACATCTCGGACGACGAAGTCAACGAGCAGGTCCTGAAGGTCGCCGAAAGCGCCCGCGCCTATGAGACCAAGACCGGCAAGGCCGCGAACGGCGACCGCATCACCATGGATTATGTCGGCAAGGTCGACGGCGAAGCCTTCGAAGGCGGCACCGACCAGGGCGCCGAACTGGTGCTCGGCTCCGGCCGTTTCATCCCGGGCTTCGAAGATCAGCTTGTCGGCGTCAAGGCCGGCGCCGAGAAGACCATCACCGTGACCTTCCCGGCCGACTATCCGGCCAAGAACCTCGCCGGCAAGGAAGCGACCTTCGACGTCACAGTCAAGGAAGTCGCGGCACCCACCGCTGTCGAGATCAACGATGAACTCGCTTCCAAGCTCGGCATCGAATCCGCCGATCGCCTGAAGGAGATCGTCCGTGGCCAGATCGAATCGCAGTACGGCTCGCTGACCCGCCAGAAGCTGAAGCGTCAGATCCTCGACCAGCTTGACGAGATGTACAAGTTCGAGACCCCGAACTCGCTCGTCGACGCCGAATATAACGGCATCTGGAGCCAGGTGAACAACGACCTCGCCCAGTCCGGCAAGACCTTCGAGGACGAAGACACGACCGAGGAGAAGGCTCGCGAGGAATACAAGACGCTCGCCGAGCGTCGCGTCCGCCTCGGTCTCGTTCTCTCCGAAATCGGCGAAAAGGCCGGCGTCGAGGTCAGCGAAGACGAGATGCAGCGCGCCATCTACGATCAGCTGCGCCAGTATCCGGGCCAGGAAAAGCAGATCCTCGAATTCTTCCGCAGCCAGCCGGGTGCCGCCGCTTCGATCCGCGCACCGATCTTCGAAGAGAAGGTCATCGATCACCTGCTGACCGAAATCGACGTCACCGACAAGAAGGTCACGAAGGAAGAGCTGCTCGCCGAGGAAGAAGGCGAAGCGAAGGCCGAAACCAAGAAGGCAGCACCGAAGAAGAAGGCTGCCGCCAAGGCCGAAGCAACTGACGCCGGTGAAGGCGAAGAAGCCGCACCGAAGAAGAAGGCTGCTCCGAAGAAGAAGGCGGCTGACGAAAGCGCCGAATAATCGCTTTTCGGTTCAGAAGTTTGGAAGGCCTCGCCATCGTGCGGGGCCTTTTTCTATTGTCCAGGGCAGTTCATTCTCGCCGCCTACTCCATTGTGCTTATTCGTCCGGAACAACAAGGAGTTGCATCAAAGTATAATTAGATGCAAATTTCGCTGATGGTGGAGGGACCTGAAAATGACCGCAAAGCACGAAATGAAGAAGCTCGTCGAGGAAATCTATGCTGTGCGTGACCGTGGCGATGTCGAAGCTACGCTGGCGCTGATCGGCGAGAATTGCACCTTTCGCATGGTCGGCAATACACGGCTGGCGCCTTTTTCGACTGAAGCCAGCGGGGATTCTTTTCGCCAGGCGATAACGCAGCTTATCACTGTGTGGGATCTGTCGAATATCAGGACAGCCGGCATCTATGTGGACGAAGATGAGCATATGGTCTTTGCCCACCGCGAAGGCGAGGTCAGGCACATCCCATCGGGCGTGAGCTTTCATACGGAATTCGTCGACAAGATCCATTTCCGAGATGGGAAACCGGTCAAGATCGTCGAATTCGTAGACACGCTGCAAGTGGCTGAGACGACTAAGATGATCCAAGTCGCTTAAACGACCACCAAGGTCGGAGCCTCCAAAGCGCGTTCTCAAACTTGATTCATGCGACGCGCTTTAGCGACATCCATTCGCTTGGAGTTTGATGCAGCCCATGTGTTCGGACGACAGGCATCGGCCGCGGTTGCAAGAATCGCCGCTCAATGCGCGGTCAGTTGCGCGACTTTCCTGACATGGCTCACGGCTGCGGCGCCGCCGGCGGTCTGTGTGAAGAGGTGGAGCGTTTCCTCTTCGTCGTCGGCGACCGGCGTCAGGGCCTGATCCATGTAGGTCTTCGACTTCGCGTCCCTTGAAATCAAGAACGCCGAAATCGTCAGGCCAATGATCGTGCCGGCGAGCGAAGCATGTTTGCGGAAGGTTTCCCAGGCAAAGCGCGGCCAGAAGACCAGCGGATTCTCGCGCGGCAGGTCTGGGCGCCGCTCCGAAGGCGTCTTCAGGCGCAGCAGGCCGCTTTGCAGCGGGTGCACGTTTTCCAGCGGCACGGTGGTCGCGAAGGAGACCAGAACCTTGACGAGCCTTGCGAGCGGTACGCCGGTCGCCACGGCGCGGCGCAGCAGCGTCTTCATATGATCAGGCGAATAATAGAGCGCCCAGGCCTCCTGGTAGATGTCTTCCCATTCCTGCTTGCTCATCTTCGGATGCGCGGTGCAGACATGCTCGACATCGTAGATGTTGAGATCGGCATCCATCTCGACGCCCTTCTTCCACAGGACCTGATGGTCCTCGGAGCCGGGCAGCGGCGTCAGGATGAAGAATTCGATGACGTCGAGCGGCAACTCTTCCTGGATGATCGTGATGTCGCGGCGGATCGATTCCGGCGTATCGGCGGGGAAGCCCAGGATATAACCGGCAAGCGTCATGATGCCCTGCGCCTTCCAGGCGAGCAGCATCTTGCGGTATTCGGTGATCTTGTTCTGGTTCTTCTTGGCGGCGGTCAGATTATCAGGATTGACGTTTTCGAGGCCGATGAAGACGCGCGTCACGCCGGCGCGCCTGGATTTCTCGATGAAATTGGGGATCTTGTGGCAGAGCGTGTCGACCTGGATCATCAGGCCGAGCGGAATGCCGTCCCGTTCCTTGAGTTCGATCAGCCGGTCGAAGATCGCTTCCCAATCCTTGTTGCGGGCGAAATTGTCGTCGGTGATGAAGAATTTGTGGATGCCCTGCGCCCAGTTCATCCGCACCAGCTTTTCGACGTCGTCGGCCGAGCGGAAGCGCGACTTGCGTCCCTGTACGTTGATGATGGTGCAGAACGAGCACTGATAGGGACAGCCACGTCCGGCATCGAAGCTGGTGCTGAGTCCGAGCGTGCGCTGGATATTGTCCTTCGGCAGGAAGGGAACCGGCGTGCCGCCGATACCGGGAAGGTCATTCATGAAATTATAGAGCGGCTTCAGCTCGCCGGCGGCGGCGTCGCGCAGCACCATGTCGAGCCGGCCCTCGGCTTCGCCGGCAAACATCGAGATGCCCATGTCGCGGCAGGCGTCGAGCCCGACAGCCTTGCCATCAAGCATCGACAGGCAGCCGGAAACATGGAAGCCGCCGATCGAAACCGGCAGGCCGGCATCGCGGAAGGGTCGGGCGATATCGAGGGCACGCGGATACTGGTTGGTCTGGACGCCGACGAGCGAAATCATGCCGAAATTGTCGTGACGCTTGAACTGCGCCAGCAGTCCGGCGACATCGATCCGCGTATTGGTCTCGTCGATCACAGTGATGTCGATGGCCGTATCGTCGCCGAGCACCTTGCGCTCGGCACATTCGGCGGCAATGCCGTAGAGCGCCGCAAGCGAATTGGAGGGGATCATCGCCCGCCACCAGCGGATGACATAGCCGTCGTCGTCATAATGCGACGGCTTGATCAGGATCAGCTGAAA
>NZ_VSZV01000118.1:0-5679 GCF_008919455.1 Rhizobium sp. PEPV16 | reverse complement strand
GGCAAGGTCAGCCGACGATGACCGAGGACGGAGCATGCCCAAGGAAACGGACGAGCCGAAACAACAGCCCGGGGCGGGATGCCCGATCAGAGGCGTGCTCGATCGTATCGGCGATCAATGGAGCCTGCTCACCCTCGAGGCACTGGAAGGCGGAAAGAAACGCTTCAACGAGCTGATGCGCGAGATCGGGGACATCTCGAAACAGATGCTCTCCAAGACGTTGAGGCATCTGGAGCAGGACGGCTTCGTGCGGCGCACCGTCTATCCGCAGGTTCCGCCTCGCGTGGAATATGAGCTGACGGAACTGGGGCAATCTTTCCTCATTCCCATGAAAACCCTGATCGGATGGGCCGAGCAGAACCACCCGGCAATTACCAGTGCGCGGCAACGACACGAAAACGCCTAGCGGCGAAGCCCTGTCAGGCCAAGAGCACCTTGCCGCCCGTTCGCAAGGGAAGCGCGGACTGCAGGGCTTGCCGGACCTTTTCCAAGGGGAATACCTCCCGTATCTCGGTCTCGATGACCTTCGAAACGATCTGCGCCGCGACCTTGGAATAGGCGTGCTGCACGTCGTCCATAGCTTCGGAATGAACCCATTCCCTGAGGTGAAAATAGGAAAAGGAAATATCGGGATGGGACGCCCAGAATGAATTCGGAATGCTTTGGCCCGAAAGCAGGCCGTAATGCACGAAGCGTCCGCCCGGCCGCAGCGCATCGGCGAGGACTGCGGCGCGCGCACCTCCGACGCAATCGAGCACCGCGTCGAGCCCATGCCGGCCGGCGAGCTCGGCAACCAGATAACTTTCGCTTTCTTCCCTATCGATGATGACAGCCTCGAGCCGACCGCGCAGGCGCTCAAGCGATCCTTCGCTGCGGACGATGGCGACCGGCTCCACGCCTGCGGCATTGGCGAGACTGATCAATATCGCTCCGATCGAAGAGGCGGCGGCGTTGATGGCGATGCGCATGCCCGGCCTCAGCCCGATCTTGGCATGCAGCATCAACCAGGCCGTCATCGGATTGACGTAGCTCGTTGCAGCTTCGAAGTCGGTGAGATCGTCTGGAACACGAAGGCACCAATCGGGATCGGTATCCTTGAATTCCTGCCAGCCACCGGCACTGCGCACTGGCAGCACGCGTGTTCCCGGGGAAAGCCCACGAACCTCCTCGCCGCACCGTTCGACTACGCCGAACGCTTCGAAGCCGGGAATGAAGGGCAATGTCGTGCGTCCGCTATAGGCTCCTGATATGGTGATGATATCGGACGGGTTGATCGCCCGCGCCAGCAGGCGCACCCTCACCTGGTCACGCCGCAGCGGCGGCAGCGCAGCCCGCTCGAGCTCGACGACATCCTGAGCCGGGCCGAATTTTCGCACGACCGCCTGATATTGCATTGCATCCCCCACACACTGCGGTTAGATCACCCCGTCGAATTGGTGATCGAATGAGCGTTGACGACAGGCCTTTAGCATCGTTCCGGGTCTCGATGCGAGACATCGACATCTATGGTCATGTCCACAATTCCCGTTATCTCGATTATTGCGAGGATGCGGTCGTCGAGTTCCTGCGGCAACGGCAAATTCTCAGCCATTTCCGTCACACCTCCTCCGGCGTTGCCTATCACGTGAAGAAGGCTGAGATTACCTTTCACAGCCCGATCGACCTCGACGATGTTGTCGAGGCAAAGGTGGACGTGGAAAAAATCGGGCGCACGAGCCTGTCCTTTGCCATAGAACTCTTTCGCCAGCGCGATGGCGCCCATTGCGCATCGGCACATTTCGTCTGGGTCTGCGTCGGCCTCTCCGACAGCCGCCCGACGCCGATTCCCGAAGCGACCAGAGCCGCTCTGTCTCCCGGCTGACGGCCGATCATTCAAACCAGCGGGTGTCCATGCCGATCCATGCGCAGCTTCTTCGACATGCAACGGAGACACCGGACAAGCCGGCGCTGGTAATCGACGGGCACTCGCTCAGCTATGGCGAGCTCTATTTGCGCGCCAAGGCAATTTATCGGTTTCTCCAAGATCTGCCCCGCTCGAACTGCCGCATGCTCGACCTGCCCGGCGTGGAGAAACTTGCCGCTCTCAGCCTTGGCAACCATATCGGCTTTGCCGAGTATTTTGCGGCGGCGACCGCCTCCCCGAATGCCTGTGCGGTCATCGACCCGATGATGCCGGCGGAAAGAATCGAACGCATCATCGAGCGCCTGGCGCCTGACGTTCTGATCGTCGACGACGATGCCGGGCCGAGTGCTGAAATTGCCCGGAGATTCGGCATTCCCGTCGTCACCGCCGGAGCAGAGGCTTTCGACCTCGCCGCGGCGGGAGAGGAAGCCGAGCTGCCGGCCGATACTGACAAGATCTTTCTGATCGGCTTCACCTCGGGAACCACCGCCGAGCCGAAAGCCTATTATCGCTCACGCGAGCAGTGGCGCCGGAGCCTCGATCGCGGGCGCGTCGTTTTCGAACTCGAAGACGCGCCGTCGACAATGTGCCCAGGAGCCTTGGCTCATGGCCTGGCGCTTTATGCATTGGTCGAAGCTGTTGATGTCGGGGCAACCTTCCATTCAGTCCGGAAATGGGATCCCGTCGTGGTCGCACGCACGCTCTCCTCCCGGCAAGTCGAACGGCTGGTTGCCGTGCCCACCCATATAGCCGGCATTGCAAGGGCCTGGGCAGGCGAACCCGCTCTGACCTCTCTGCGCGATGTCCTCACCGCCGGCGCAAAGCTTGACAGGAACGGGGTTGAGTCCATGCGTCGCCTGTTTCCGAATGCCCGTATCCGGGAATATTACGGCGCATCCGAGATCGGTTTCATGACGGTCTCGACCCTTGTCGGCGGCGAGATCGATTTTCCGATCGACCGGGTGGGGCAAGCCTATCTCGGCGTGGAAATTTCCATTCGCGATCCCGATGAAAACGACGTTGGGACCGATGTGCCGGGAACCATATTCGTCAGGAGCGACCTGATCGCTGATGGATATCTCTGGGGCGACGATGGTCAGGCCTTCCGGGTCACAGAAGCAGGAGCGACGGTTGGAGATCTCGGCGAACTCGATGCCAATGGTATGCTGCGGGTGATCGGCAGGGCGGGCGGCATGATGATATCAGGCGGCAACAACGTTTATCCTGCGGAAGTCGAGAGCGCGCTCAAAGCCTGCCCCGGCATAGAAGACGCTGTTGTCTTCGGGCTGCCGGACGCCTATTTCGGTCAGCGGATCGTCGCCGTCGTCTCGGGAGAGACGATGGACCCGAAAATCCTGGCTGATCATTGCGCGCAGATGCTCGGGAAGTACAAGATCCCTAAGCAATTCTACCATATAAGGTCCTGGCCGATGACGAGCAGCGGCAAGATCTCGAGGGGGCAAGTGGAGCGGGCCGTGGTTTCTGGAGACGATCTTGTCCTACGCCTTTCAGCCTGACGAGGATTGGCAGCCAGTCGTGGTTGCCGCCTACCGGTCGCCGATCGGTCGGGCGTTCGGATCGCTGTCGACGGTTACGGCAGAAGATCTGCTTGCGCCGATCATCCATCGGATCCTTTCCGAAACGGGAATTGCGCCCGACACCATAGACGACGTTCTGGTGGGCAACGCCGCAGGTGGCGGTGGAAACATCGCGCGGCTGGCAGCACTCGCCGCAGGCCTGCCGATGACGGTTCCGGGTGTGACCATCGATCGGCAATGCGGCTCGGGCCTGGAAGCGATCATCATGGCGGCGCGCCTGATCCAGGCGAAGGCAGGCGCCTGCTTCCTAGCCGGCGGCGTCGAGAGCGTCAGCACCGCGCCATGGCGTGTCGAAAGACCAAAGGCGAATGGGACGCTGCCGCGCTTTTACGGGCGCGCCCGGTTTTCGCCTGACACGGTCGGCGACCCGGAAATGGGGATTGCCGCCGAAAACGTCGCCCGTCAATTCGGCATATCGCGGCAGAGACAGGATGAATTCGCCCTGCGCAGCCATAGGCTCGCCGTAGCGGCGGCCGAGGCAGGCATCTTTCGGCCAGAGATCGTTGACATTTCCACCGGCCACGGGCTGGTTCAACGGGACGAATGCCCGCGCCAGTCCACATCCCTCGAGGCACTCGCAAACCTCAGACCGGTCTTCCTCGCAGACGGTTCGGTGACAGCCGGCAATGCCTGCCCGCTGAACGACGGCGCCTGCCTGGTGCTGGTCATGAGCCGCGGAATGGCGAGAAGCATGGGTATCGAAAAGGGCCTTGCCTTCATCGACAGCGCCGCTGCTGGTGTGGATCCCAATCTGCTCGGCATCGGCCCGGTCGTCTCGACCAGGAGGCTGTTGCAGCGTCAGCCCGGGCTCTTGCTCTCCGACATCGATGTCATCGAGTTCAACGAGGCCTTCGCGGCCCAGGTTCTGGCATCGCTGGATCAGCTCGAGATCCTACCCGACGCGATCAACAGGAACGGTGGAGCGATTGCCTTGGGCCATCCGTTCGGGGCGTCCGGCGCAATCCTCGTTACCAGGCTGTACAGCCAGCTGATCCGCAACACCGAGGAAGGCTGGGCGCCCGGCGCGACCGGCCTGGCCATGATCGGTATCGGCGGAGGCATTGGGCTGACTGCCATGTTCGAGGCTATTGAGCTTTCCTGACCTGCCGAAGGCGCCGAACCATCAGGCGGCGGCGCGTTTGTGATCCGCGGCCCTTGAAGACGGAAGCCGATCGAGAGCGCCACGAGCTTGTCATCCGAAAAGTTGGCATTCGCCTCTTCATAGACATCATCCGGCGCATGGCTTTTTCGCTATGTGAGTGAGCGCCTCAGCCTAGGCTAGCGCGGCCCGCTCCCGCATGCCGAAAAGCTGCGACTCCCGCCACACGTCAGAAGCAGCAGGCGATCATCCGTTTCGCCGAGCCTCAGCGCGTCCTAACGGTGGCCGAAATCACCCTCGGGCCGATGCCTGTCGACGTCGTGTTCCCCATTTCGGCCGACTGCCTCGACCGCAGAGCCAGCTCGCCTACTACGTTCGCATAGGGTGACAGCGACTGAGGAAGAATAGTTTGGGGCCGCGATCCGGCGCATCCTCCTGCCCATCGGTTACACCGGCCGCACCGGCAACGGTCCCGATGAAGTCGCTTCGCTCATCGAGGGCGCGGGGGCATGCCGAGCAGTTGCCTGCTCGCTTTCAGGTCAACAGAGGAAACTCCTCGTAAAGGACAAGGAGACTATCCATGAAAATCGTCGTTATCGGCGGCACCGGCCTCATCGGTTCGAAGACCGTGGAAAGATTGCGCAACAAGGGGCACGACGTCTTGGCGGCTTCGCCGAATTCGGGCGTCGACACGATCACCGGCAAGGGCGTGGCCGAAGCGCTCGCTGGCGCGCAGGTGGTTCTCGATCTCGCAAACTCGCCCTCGTTCGAGGACAAGGCCGTCCTGGAATTCTTCCAGACGTCGGGCCGCAATCTGCTCAAGGCAGGGGCTGCCGCCGGCGTCAAGCATCATATCGCGCTGTCGATCGTCGGCATGGAGCGCCTGCAGGGCAGCGGCTACATGCGTGCCAAGATGGCCCAGGAAGAGCTGATCAAGACGTCCGGCATACCCTACACCATCGTGCACTCAACGCAGTTCCATGAATTCATGGCTGGCATCGCCCAGTCAGGCACCGTCGGTCAGACCGTGCATCTGTCGCTGGCCTACGTACAGCCGATCGCCTCGGATGACGTCGCCG
>NZ_VSZV01000148.1:0-7341 GCF_008919455.1 Rhizobium sp. PEPV16 | reverse complement strand
ACCACGATCACATCCTTGTTGCGATAGAAGAAACCGTCGCAAGTGGCGCAGGCCGAAACGCCGAAGCCCTGGAAATGCTGCTCGCTCTCGATGCCGAGCCACTTGGCCTTGGCGCCGGTGGCGATGATCAGCGTATCGGCGGTCCAGACCTGGCCGCTGTCGGTGCGGGCGACGAAGGGGCGCTGGTTCATGTCGACTTCGGTCACGAGGTCGTTGACGATCTCGGCGCCGACATGTTTTGCCTGCTGCAGCATCTGTTCCATCAGCCAGGGACCCTGGATCGGGTCGGCAAAGCCCGGATAGTTCTCGACATCGGTGGTGATCATCAACTGGCCGCCCTGTTCGAGACCGGCGATCAAAACCGGTTTCAGCATGGCGCGCGCGGCATAGACCGCGGCAGTATAGCCTGCAGGTCCGGAACCGATGATGAGCACCTTGGTATGGCGGGCGGGCATGTCATTTCCTTTCGACTGGCAGGAGGGCGGCGGCTCGATAGCGATTGCGGCCGTTTCGCGTCCCTGGGCCATTTATGAACGTCCAATGCTTTTATTCAAGGGGAGCCTTGCGTTACCAACAAGGCAAATCGCCCGGATGTGCAAGAATCCGTCATCGGCGTGAAACTTTCTTGCGTATTCCGCGGCTTTATATAGAAGCTCCCCGCGAAGAATTAAAGAAAGGCAATGATGTGGGGCGTGCGGAACTCGACGTCATCGATATAAAGATCCTCCGGGAGCTGCAGGCTGACGGCCGCATGACCAATGTGGAGCTTGCCGATCGGGTCGGCATCTCGGCGCCGCCTTGCCTGCGCCGAGTGCGCAAGCTCGAGGAAGCCGGCATCATCGAGGGCTATCACGCGATGCTGAACAGCCCGAAGCTCGGCTTCGACCTCGTCGCTTTCTGCATGGTCGGCCTCAAGCACCAGTCGGAAGGCAATCTCAAGGCCTTCGCCGCCGCCACCGCCGAATGGCCGCTGGTGCGCCAGGCCTGGATGGTCTCCGGTGACAGCGATTTCCTGCTGCATTGCGTGGCGGAGAACCTCACACGTTTCCAGGATTTCGTCATCGAGGTGCTGACGGCGAACGAACATGTCGATACCGTGCGCACCATGCTGACGATCCGGCAGGTGAAGAAGCTGGGACTGGTGGAGGTCTAACACCACCTCGGCAGAGCAAACGTCATCGCCAATTACTTGCGCGATATATAGCCGCCCCGATTGATTCCGTGGCGCTGGAGTTTGTCGTAAAACGTCTTTCTCGGAATGCCGAGCGCCTCGATGGTGCGGCGGACGTCGCCGCCATTGGCCGACAGCGCGTCGCGAATGATCTCCGCCTCGTAGCGTTCCAGCCGTTCGGGAAGCGTCGCATCCGTCGGCTGCGGAGCGACCGCTGCCGTTGCCCCACCTTCCACGCCAAGCACCACGCGTTCGGCATAATGCGAGAGTTCGCGGACATTGCCCGGCCATGGGTGCGAGGCGAGATGCCGCCGCACATCCGGTGAAAGCGGCGGGACATCGCGACGGAAGCGCTCCGCGGCGCGAGCGGCGAAGTGGGAAAACAGCAGCGGAATATCGTCGCGGCGTTCTCTCAGCGGGGGAATGGAGATCGTCACGACATTCAGCCTGTAATAGAGATCCTCACGAAAATCGCCGCGCACCGAGGGATCCCCAAGGTCGATCTTGGCAGCCGCGACGACGCGAAGATCGACCGGACGCACCTCATTGGTGCCAAGCGGCGTGATCTCACGCATCTCCAGCACCCTCAGCATCTTGACCTGGGTGGCGGCCGGCATGCTTTCGATCTCGTCGAGGAAAAGCGTGCCGCCGCTTGCATGTTCGATGCGGCCCGTGCGGCGCTTCTGGGCGCCGGTAAAGGCGCCGGCCTCGTGGCCGAACAGTTCGCTTTCGATGACGGTTTCGGGCAGGGCGCCGCAATTCAGCGCTACGAAATTTCCTCTCCGGCGGTGGCTCCACTGATGCAGAAGCTGGGCAACCACTTCCTTGCCGCTGCCCGTTTCGCCGGCGACGAGCACATCCACATCGGTATCGGCGATGTGGCGAAGAATGTTTCTGAGGTTTTCCATGACAGGCGTCTGGCCGATCAGCGGCAAATTCTCCTGCGCATCTTCGGCCGCCTTCCGCAGCATGCGGTTTTCCAGAACAAGCCGCCGCTTCTCGCTTGCGCGACGCACGCTCTGGACGAGCCGATCGGCTGAGAAGGGCTTGGCGATGAAATCATAGGCGCCATCCTGGATCGCCTGAACGGCCATCGGAATATCGCCGTGGCCGGTCATCAGGATCACCGGCAGGTCGACATCCATGCCCTGCAGCGTGGCGAAGAGCTGCAGTCCGTCGATCTCCGGCATGCGGATATCGGTGACGACGGGGCCGGCAAAGTCCGCCGGCAGATCCGCCAGCGCAGCTTTCGCACCGTCATAGGCGGAAACGGAAAATCCGGCGAGTTCGAGCGTCTGGGCGGTGGCGCGGCGCAGGTCCTTGTCGTCGTCGATCAGCGCAACAGGGGTCGGCGGTTCCATGATCTCAAGCCTTCCTTAGCTGAACGATGAACCGGGTTCCGCTGTTGTCGCTTAAAACCTCCATCCGGCCGCCATAGTCGCCGACGATGTCCTTGGAGATCACCAGGCCGAGGCCGAGGCCGCTTTCCTTCGAGGTATTGAACGGCGTGAACAGGCCCTTGCGGATTTCCGGCGGGATGCCGGGACCATTGTCAGCGACCGTCACCGTTACCGTCCCTGCCTCGGTGGATGTTCTGACCTCGACGCGCCCTTCTCCGGCCTTCGGCGCCACTGCCTCCAGGGCATTCTGAAGCAGGTTGATGAGCACTTGCTCGAGACGGATCCGGTTCCCCATCACCTGCAGTTCGGGGGGCGGCAGGTCGATGTCGAGCGTATCCATGCGGCCGGCAAACCTGCTGCGCAGCAACATCACCGCGCCCTCGATGACGTCCTTCAATCCTGTTGGTTCGGCGCTGCCTCGGCCTTTGCGGGCAAAGGTCTTCAGTTCCTCGGTGATCGAACCTATGCGCTCCGTCAGCGCCGCGATGCTTTCGAGATTTTCGCCGGCCGGCGCCGTCTGGCCGCGATCGAGGAAGGTGCGGGCGTTATCCGCATAGGCACGAATGGTTGCCACCGGCTGGTTGATCTCATGGGCGACGCCGGCCGCCACCTGGCCCAGGATGGCCAGCCGGTTGGCCTGCACCAGATCCTGCTGCACCGCCTGCAGCTTCTGCTCCGTGCTCTTATGGCCGATGATTTCGGCCTGCAATCGGTCCCGCGCCTGGCTGAGATCCAGTGTCCGCTCGACTACCCGCCGTTCCAGTTCCTCCCGCGCCTGTTGTTCTCTGGATATCCGCAGGGTGATCGCATGGCGGCGGCGCAAGAGGAAGGCTGCTCCAGCAAGCAACGGCAAGAGTATCAGCAATGCCAGCATGCGGGCTTCGCGAATTCCCGCATCGACGGATGGCCCGAGCGTCACGAGATGCTGCAACTGCCATCCGGTGGCCGGAACCGGTATCCCGACATCGAGAAACCTGGTTTTTCCCGCGTCGCCCGGCATGACGATCCCAACGACATCGAGCCCGTCACCGAGGTTTCGGACCATGTCGAGCGGCAGGGGTTGAAGCGGCGCATCGCCGAATTGAAGGCTTTCGCGGATCGCCGTCAGCCGGTCCTCGGCGATCCGGCCGATCGTCATGAACCGCCATGACGGAATACTGGTGATGAGGACAATGCCGCGCTCGTCAACAACGTAGGATGGGGTGTTTGAGGCATTCCAATCCGCCTCGACGTCGTCGAATTCAACCTTGACCACGACGACACCCAGCAAGCCATTGCTGCCCGAAATCCGCTGAGAGATATATAGACCCGGTTTCTTGCTGACCGTGCCGAGCGCGAAGTGCTCGGCCTGTCCTCGTACCACCGCACCCTGAAAATACTCGCGGAAACGATAGTCATTGCCGACGAAGCTCGTCGGCTCGCGCCAGTTGCTGGCCGAAACCGCCATGCCGTCCTTGTCGATGACATAGATGACGGCAGCCTTCGTGCCCGCCGCCAAATTTTCCAGCTTCTGACTGAGCCGCTCGAAAGCGCCCGCATCGGTTCCCGCCAGTGCGGCGGTGAGTGCCGCGTCCTGCGACAGCACGAAGGGAAGCGCCCGATATTTTTCGAGAACCGTGCGCAGCAATGCAGCATTCAGCCTCGCATCCATGCGGGCCTGTTCCTCGAGAGCAGCCTCCGCCCGGTGCCGACCGATCTCGCCGCTGGCCCAGAGGCTTGCGACGACAGCGACGAGGGCGAGCACGGCATAGGTCCACCACATCCGCCGGATGCGGTGCTTCAGGGGCAGGGAAAGCCACAATTTCTGCGACACGGACATGGCGGATTTGTGCATTTTTCTGCACGAAACGCAAATGTATTTGTGCGGATTTTCGCATTGCTTAATGAGCCATCAGAAGCCCAGTAAATTTTTCTATAATAAATTCAATATTTTGCTGGTCCGCGCAAAACTGGCACGGCGATTGCGAAGAACCTGGCAACAACGGCTGAGCTGTTGGACTTGAAGCGAACGGCTCGGGAGGCCGGAGTTCATTCCGGACGAGCCATTAGGAGGACATCATGATCGCAGCACCACTCGATGCAGTCGTAGGCAGCAAGGGCAAGAAGCCCTTTTATACCCATCTTTACGTCCAGGTTCTCGCCGCCATCGCCGCGGGTATTCTGCTCGGCCATTTCTATCCCGAATTCGGCACCCAGCTGAAGCCGCTCGGCGATGCCTTCATCAAGCTCGTCAAGATGATCATCGCCCCCGTCATCTTCCTGACGGTCGCGACCGGCATTGCCGGCATGAGCGATCTGCAGAAGGTCGGCCGCGTCGCCGGCAAGGCGATGCTCTACTTCCTGACATTCTCGACATTGGCGCTCATCATTGGCCTGATCGTCGCCAATGTCGTCCAGCCCGGCGCCGGCATGAACATCGATCCTGCCTCGCTGGATCCGGCCGTCGTCGCCGGCTACGCCGCAAAGGCGCATGAGCAGAGCATCGTCGGTTTCCTGACCAACATCATCCCGACGACGATCGTCGGCGCTTTTGCCGATGGCGACATTCTGCAGGTGCTGTTCTTCTCGGTGCTCTTCGGCATCGCGCTCGCCATGGTCGGCGAAAAGAGCGAACCGGTCGTCAACTTCCTCAATGCCCTGACGGCGCCCGTGTTCAAGCTCGTCGCCATCCTCATGAAGGCTGCTCCGATCGGCGCCTTCGGCGCCATGGCATTCACTATCGGCAAGTACGGCGTCGGGTCGATCGCCAACCTCGCCATGCTGATCGGCACCTTCTACGTCACGTCTCTGCTCTTCGTCTTCATCGTTCTCGGCGCTGTCGCCCGCTACAACGGCTTCTCGATCGTGGCGCTGCTGCGCTACATCAAGGAAGAGCTGCTGCTGGTCCTCGGTACCTCGTCTTCGGAGGCAGCGCTTCCGGGACTGATGAACAAGATGGAAAGGGCCGGCTGCAAACGCTCGGTCGTCGGTCTCGTCATCCCCACAGGTTATTCCTTCAATCTCGACGGCACCAATATCTACATGACGCTGGCAGCGCTATTCATTGCCCAGGCAACCGGCATTCAGCTTTCCTGGGGTGACCAGATCCTGCTGCTGCTGGTGGCGATGCTGAGCTCCAAGGGTGCCGCAGGCATCACCGGCGCCGGTTTCATCACGCTTGCCGCGACGCTTTCCGTCGTGCCATCCGTGCCGGTCGCCGGCATGGCGCTCATCCTCGGCATCGACCGCTTCATGTCGGAATGCCGGGCACTGACCAACCTCGTCGGCAATGCGGTCGCGACGATCGTCGTGGCACGTTGGGAAAACGAGCTGGATACGGCGCAGCTCGCCGCCGCACTGGGCGGCCAGACCGGCGAGAGTGCTCCCGCCGCCGGGCTTCAGCCGGCTGAATAACTGACCGCACTGTCCCGCAGTCCTAAAATTCCTGAAACGGCCCGCTATCCGGCGGGCCGTTTTTCTTTTCCGCTTTAGCCGCGGTTGCCACCGAGAAGGCTGTTGTAAACGGCGCCGATCGCACTTGCTTCCTTCTCCAGCGCAAAATTCGCCCTGACATGTCGCAGCGCATTCTCGCCATGCGCGATCGCCAGAGCGGGATCTGCGATATAGGGCGCGATTGCCCGCGTCAGTGCCTCGCCATCGCCGGCAGCGACGACCGAGCCCGTCTCGCCCGTGACGATGAGCTCGGCATAGGCGCCGGCGTCCGATGCCACCACTGCCGTGCGCGAGGCCATGGCTTCGAGCGGCGTCAGGCCGAAGCCCTCGTTGCGGGAGGGGGCGACGTAAAGCGCCAGGCGACGATACCAGACCTTGATGTCGGGCACTTCGCCGAGGAAGAGGATACGGTCGCTGAGCCCGGCGGCCGCGACATCCGCCTTGAGTTTGTCGCCAAATGCCGTGTGCTCGGCCGTCACCCGGCCGGAGACGACCGCCGTCCACTCGGGGTGCTGCGGCAGCAGTTCGATCATCGCCTGGACGAAAAGATCAGTGCCCTTCTGATGGCGCACGCGGCCGAAGCAGCCGATGAGATGGCGGCCCGGCAGGCCGGTGGCGGCGATGCCGTCCTCCGCAGTTTCCGGCGGATGGAACAAGGCAAGATCGACGCCGTGCTGGATCACCGTGTGCGGCACGTCGAGGAACGAGCCGGATCGATCGCTGGTCGCGATGACGGCGTCCATGCGGCGGATCAGCCATTTCGTATAGGCGGTGTGGCGGCGTTGCGCGGCCGAGGTGAAGAGAAGCTTCAGCGGCATGCGGAACAGATGGCGCAGCAGGATGCCGACGGCCATCTCGTTGTTGCGGCGAGCGTGCCAGACACGCTGGCGCCGGCGCGCCGGCGGGCGCCAGAGGCCGAGGAGCTGCCGTCCCTCAAGTTTCGGCAGGTCCTCCGGCAGGCCGGGGCCGAGTGTCGCGATCTTGATGCCGAGCCGGATCTGGCACGGGATGAGCTGGACGATGGTCGACGTGACGCCGGAGAGCCGGCGCTTGAAATTGGGCGCGATAATCTCGACGTCACGAATATCCGGCAAGGGAGGGGTCTCGCGGCTGGCGGGCGATCAGCCCCAGGAAACCTGAAGGATTTCGTAGGCCTTGGAGCCGCCGGGCGCATTGACCTCGATGGAATCGCCGACTTCCTTGCCGATCAGAGCACGGGCGATCGGCGAAGAGATGGAGATGCGGCCGGCCTTGACGTCGGCTTCCTGGTCGCCGACGATCTGGTAGGTCTTTTCTTCGTCGGTGTCCTCGTCGATGAGCTTCACCTTGGCGCCGAAC
>NZ_VSZV01000228.1:0-15233 GCF_008919455.1 Rhizobium sp. PEPV16 | reverse complement strand
GCATTCTCAAACGCCTGTTTGGAAGCGATGGTGCGCGGCAGCGCCTTGACGTCATCCTGCTCGTAATAACGGCGGGCGAGATCGACGATCAGGTGGCCGGCCTCGACGAAGAGGCGCTTGCGGTCGAGATGGGTGGCAAGCGTCGAGCCGTTGCCGGGCAGCGACAGGCCGAGGGCTTCCGTCAGGCAGTTCATCGAATTGGCCGTGAACATGCCGGAGCAGGAACCACAGGTCGGACAGGCCGAGCGCTCGATGGTCTGGACGTCCTCGTCGCTGATCTTGTCATCGGCAGCGGCAACCATGGCGTCGACGAGGTCGAGTGCATGCGTCTTGCCGTGCATCACGACCTTACCGGCTTCCATCGGACCGCCCGAGACGAAGACCGTCGGGATATTGAGGCGCAGCGATGCCATCAGCATGCCGGGAGTGATCTTGTCGCAGTTGGAAATACAGACCATGGCGTCGGCGCAATGGGCATTGACCATGTATTCGACGCTGTCGGCGATGAGCTCGCGCGAGGGCAGCGAATAAAGCATGCCGTCATGGCCCATGGCGATGCCATCATCGACGGCGATCGTGTTGAATTCCTTGGCGACACCGCCGGCCGCCTCGATCTCGCGGGCAACGAGCTGGCCGAGGTCCTTCAGGTGCACGTGACCGGGGACGAACTGGGTGAAGGAATTCACCACCGCGATGATCGGCTTGCCGAAATCCGAATCCTTCATGCCCGTGGCGCGCCAAAGGCCGCGGGCGCCCGCCATGTTGCGGCCATGGGTCGTGGTTCTGGAACGGTAAACTGGCATCGGTGTCTTCCTCAACGTGGCGGAATTATCAGGCGAAGCTGGGCGGCATGGAGCCTGCAGGCCGGGCAAACGCTGCTTTTTGGAATTGTCCTAATCCAATCGACGGGGGCTGTCACTACCGGGAAGCCCAAATCCGGTACGCCGGGGAGAAGCGCCATCAGACCCATCGATCATATACGGTTCGACGCGACGTTTTGTTACAGCCTATTCCATCACGGCCGAACACAAAAAATTGGCTTCCTGTCAGCAATATTCAAGGCTTAGACACTAATCTAGACATGGTGGCGGTTCGTTTAAGGGCTATATTTCAAGATATCCGCCGAGGAGGTTTCGACATGCCAACCTATCGCCCACCGAAGATCGCGTCATCGGAGATCACGCCGCGCCAGATCTATGTGCGCCGTCGTGAATTTCTGGGCGCGGCGGCGCTTGGCGCCATGGCGCTCTACAGCGGCGGCAAGGCGAGCGCTGCGGCCCTCTCTGCCGTAGAGAGCAAGTATAAGGTCGATGAGAAGCCGACGCCGATCAAGGACGTCACCACCTACAATAATTTCTATGAGTTCGGCCTCGACAAGGGCGATCCCGCAGCACTTTCCGGCGATTTCAAGCCGCTGCCCTGGACGATCAAGGTCGACGGCATGGTCAACAAGCCAGGCACCTTCGACCTCGAGGCGCTGATGAAGGAATTCCCGATCGAGGAGCGCACCTACCGGATGCGCTGCGTCGAGGCCTGGTCGATGGTCATCCCCTGGGACGGCTTTCCGCTGGCATCGCTGCTCGACAAGGTTGAGCCGCTGGGCAGCGCCAAGTACGTCGCCTTCGAAACCGTGGTGCGGCCGGACGAGATGCCTGGGCAGAAGGGGTTCTTCCAATCGCTCGACTGGCCCTATGTCGAGGGTCTTCGCCTCGACGAGGCGCGCCATCCGCTGACGCTGCTGGCCGTCGGGCTCTACGGCGAAACGCTGCCGAACCAGAACGGCGCGCCGATCCGCCTCGTCGTGCCGTGGAAATACGGCTTCAAGGGCATCAAGTCGATCGTCAGGATCACGCTCACCGACCAGCAGCCGAAGAATACCTGGCAGGTCACCAATCCGCAGGAGTATGGCTTCTACGCCAACGTCAATCCAGCGGTCGACCATCCTCGCTGGAGCCAGGCGACCGAACGGCGCATCGGCGAAAGCGGCTTCTTCGGCGCGAGCCGCCATCCCACCCTGCCCTTCAACGGTTATGCCGACGAGGTGGCGAGCCTTTATGCCGGCATGGATCTGAAGGCGAATTTCTGATGGCGGAACTGTCGCTCGCCATCCCGAAACGCTGGCAGCCCACCTCCGTCTGGCTGCTTTATGTCGTCGGGCTCGTGCCTGCGGCCTGGACTTTCTATCTCGGCGCGACCGATCAGCTCGGCGCCGATCCGGTCAAGACCTTCGAGCTTTTCCTCGGCATCTGGACGATCCGTTTCCTGATCGCAACACTTGCCGTTTCCCCTGCCCGCGATCTCTTCGGCTGGAACTATCTGCGTTACCGCCGCGCGCTTGGCCTGCTCACCTTCTATTACGCGCTGATGCATTTCACCGTTTACATGGTGCTCGACCAGGCGATGGATATTGCCGCCGTCATCAACGACGTGCTGAAGCGCCCCTTCATCATGTTCGGCATGGCAGCCCTTGCGATGCTCATTCCGCTGGCGCTGACATCCAACAATCTCTCGATCCGCCGTCTCGGCAAGAACTGGATCTGGCTGCATCGCCTCGTCTACATCATCGCCGCCTGCGGGGCGCTGCACTTCGCGCTCTCGACCAAGATCCTCGACCTGGAGCAATATATCTATGTCGGGCTGATCGTCGCGCTCATCCTCTATCGCTCCTACCGGCCGATCGCACGCAACAGGCAGAAGGGCAAAGGGCGGACGCGCAATCGCGCAGTGGCGTCGGCCTCGTGAGGTTTAGCGGCGAGGACGCGTCGCAGTCCGGCGTGCCGGATCGAAGGCGCAGGCCGCGGCTATGCCGATTGCATAAGCCAGCATGTTCCAAAGCGAAAAGACCCGGCCAAGCAGCAGGGCGCCTGCCGTGGTCAGCCGAAACGCGTCGAGCCAGGGCGTGTGATAAAGCCGGAACAATTCCACTGAGATCGCGATGAGTAGCGCTGTGACAGCAATTGCTGCTGGCCGTGACCTTGCGGCAATGAGCGCCACCAGCAGATAGGACCATCGCTCCCCAGAGTGCCGATCCACCATACTTGACGACGATGAAAGGCAGATCGGCCGCATAGCCAAACCGTCTGAGCGCCAGCCCGAGCGCTATAACCGCAAGCAGGGCTATGAGACGGAGGAACTGCACTCGACGACGATTTTCAAAGACTTCGCGCAAATGAACCTGTCCTATCTGCACCTCAGCCGGTTCAACGGCTGATCTCAAAAGAAGCGCGGCGCTGTCGTGCACAAACAAAAACAGCCGGGCTTTGCAGCCCGGCTGTTCTGTTTCCGCCGGAGCGGAAGATTTAAGCGGCGACAGCCTGCTCTTCGGCAGCGACGCGGGCCTTGTCGGCTGCGCCCTTGGCATAGGCATCGCGGTCAACGAATTCGATCACAGCCATGGCGGCATTGTCGCCCTGGCGGAAGCCGGCCTTCATGATGCGCAGGTAGCCGCCGTTGCGGGTGGCGTAGCGCGTTGCGATCGTGTCGAACAGCTTCGCGACGACAGCGGCATCGCGGATCTGCGAGATCGCCTGACGGCGAGCATGCAAGTCGCCGCGCTTGCCGAGCGTGACGAGCTTCTCGACGATCGGACGGATTTCCTTGGCCTTCGGCAGGGTCGTGACGATCTGCTCGTGGGTAATCAGCGAAGCCGCCATGTTGGCGAACATCGCCTTGCGGTGGCTTGCAGTTCTATTCAGCTTGCGGCCGGCTTTACCATGGCGCATTGCTATTCTCCTTTAATGCAGGTGCCCTTACGCTAAGTGGGCCTGCCGTTTCCTGGCACATGCAGGCGATCGGCCTGCTGTTTGACGGGGAAAGGCAGCCGAAAGAGCCTGCCTTTTGCTATGTTCTTGCGATCGGCGTGCGAGCGGAAAGCCGCTTTACACTTTTCCTCACGCCGCTCAGTACTGGTCTTCGTAACGCTTGGCGAGATCTTCGATGTTCTCGGGCGGCCATGCCGGCACTTCCATGCCGAGGTGCAGGCCCATGGAAGCGAGAACTTCCTTGATTTCGTTCAGCGACTTGCGACCAAAATTCGGTGTGCGGAGCATTTCTGCTTCGGTCTTCTGAATGAGGTCGCCGATGTAGACGATGTTGTCGTTCTTCAGGCAGTTTGCCGAACGGACCGACAGTTCGAGTTCGTCCACCTTCTTCAGGAGAGCCGGGTTGAAAGCGAGTTCGGTGACTGCTTCCTCTTCGGTTTCCTTCTGCGGCTCGTCGAAGTTGACGAAGACGCCAAGCTGATCCTGGAGGATGCGCGCCGCAAAAGCGACGGCGTCTTCGCCGGTGATCGAGCCATCGGTTTCGATGGTCATGTTCAGCTTGTCGTAGTCGAGAACCTGTCCTTCGCGGGTATTTTCAACCTTGTAGGACACCTTCTTGACCGGCGAATAGAGGCTGTCGACCGGGATGAGACCGATCGGAGCATCTTCCGCACGATTGCGTTCGGCTGGAACGTAACCCTTGCCGTTGTTGACGGTGAATTCCATGCGGATTTCGGCACCCTCGTCGAGCGTGCAGATGACATGCTCGGGGTTGAGGATTTCGATATCGCCGACCGTCTGAATGTCTCCAGCCGTGACAACGCCCGGGCCCTGCTTACGCACGACCATGCGCTTTGCATCGTCGCCATCCATCTTGATGGCGATTTCCTTGATGTTAAGGACGATGTCCGTCACGTCTTCGCGGACGCCCGGAATCGAGGAGAATTCATGCAGCACGCCATCGATCTGCACCGCCGTGACGGCAGCACCGCGCAGCGAGGAGAGCAGAACGCGGCGAAGCGCGTTGCCGAGGGTGAGGCCGAAGCCGCGCTCCAGCGGTTCGGCAACAAGCGTCGCCCTGGTGCGCGAGCTCGAAGAGAACTCCACCTTGTTCGGCTTGATCAGTTCCTGCCAGTTCTTCTGAATCATGAGTTTGCCTTCCGTTCGTTGCCACCATCCAATCGTGGCAACCGAGCTTGAAAACCACCGGGAGCGCGCAGGCGCTCACCGGTGACGAGAGCGATGATCAGACGCGGCGCTTCTTGCGCGGACGGCAGCCATTGTGCGGGATCGGGGTCACGTCGCGGATGGACGTGATCATGAAACCTGCAGCCTGGAGCGCGCGCAGAGCCGATTCACGACCCGAACCCGGACCGCAGACTTCGACTTCCAGCGACTTCATGCCGTGCTCCTGGGCCTTCTTGGCGCAGTCTTCGGCAGCGATCTGGGCAGCGAACGGGGTCGACTTGCGCGAGCCCTTGAAGCCCTTGGCGCCAGCCGACGACCAGGCGATCGCATTGCCCTGCGCATCGGTGATGGTGATCATCGTGTTGTTGAAGGTCGAGTTGACGTGAGCGACACCCGACGAGATGTTCTTGCGCTCGCGACGGCGAACGCGGACGGCTTCCTTAGCCATGGTATTCCTTTCGTTGATCTCTTCACCGCCGTAATGCCAGCGGCTACACCGGAACGGCGCCTATATGGTCCCGCTCCAAACTCAAAAGAGGCCGGCGCAGACCGCCAGCCTCCCCACCCCGGTTTCCCGGAAATTACTTCTTCTTGCCAGCGATTGCCTTTGCCGGACCCTTGCGGGTGCGGGCATTGGTATGCGTGCGCTGACCGCGGACCGGAAGGCCGCGGCGATGACGCAGGCCGCGGTAGCAGCCGAGGTCCATCAGACGCTTGATGTTCATCGCGGTATCGCGACGAAGATCGCCTTCGACCTGATAGTCGCGGTCGATGGCTTCGCGGATCTGAAGGACTTCTGCGTCCGTCAGCTGATGCACACGACGTTCAGCCGGGATACCGACCTTTTCGACGATTTCCTGTGCGAATTTAGAACCGATCCCGTGAATGTAGGTCAGCGCGATGACAACGCGCTTCGCAGTCGGGATGTTGACGCCAGCGATACGTGCCACGCCTATTCTCCTTGCATTCCAGTTGCCATCCGGCAAGTGGGCTTCGTTATGCGGTCTTGAGAACCGCCCGTTCAGATTTACGTCCGTAACATGTCAAAACGACCGCACCCGGACTTCCCTGGGAAATCCGCGCCGATCGCATGGAATGTCGCGAGTTGGCGCGGTGTTTAGCGGAATCACTGCTGAAAAGCAACCAGTCCGCCAAGTTTATTTTCAAAGCCTTAAAGCTTGGAAAGAATGCTTTCGACCTCGGCGGTCACCTGATCGATTTCTGCCATGCCGTCCACAGACTTGAGTTTGCCCTTGGCATGGTAATAGCCGATCAGCGGTGAGGTCTCCTTGTAGTAGACCTGCAGACGAGCCGTCATGGTCTCCGGAGTGTCATCAGGACGGCGCTTGAAGTGCGTCGAACCGCACTTGTCGCACACGCCCTCGGCAGCCGGAACCTTATCGGTATCGTGATAGACGCTGCCGCACTGTGCACAGGAGTAGCGACCGGCAACGCGACGAACCAGCTCGTCGTCATTGACACGGAATTCGATGACGACCGAAAGGTCGAGACCTTTAGCCTTCAGCATCGCCTCGGTGGCGTCCGCCTGGACGAGCGTCCTGGGGAAGCCGTCGAGGATAAAGCCGTTGGCGCAATCGGGTTGATCGATACGCTCGGAAACAATGGCAATGACGATCTCATCCGAGACGAGCTTGCCGGCGTCCATGACCGCCTTTGCGCGCTTGCCGACATCCGTGCCGGCGTTAACCGCTGCACGCAGCATGTCCCCCGTGGAAAGCTGCGGAATGCCGTGCTTTTCCACGATCCGCTGGGCCTGGGTTCCCTTACCCGCGCCCGGCGGCCCCAAAAGGATAAGTCTCATCGCCCCCTCTTTCCTCCACGCAACTTCGATTTCTTGATCAGGCCTTCGTATTGCTGCGCGATCAGGTGACCCTGGATCTGTGCAACCGTATCAAGAGTTACGCTAACCACGATCAAAAGCGAAGTCCCACCAAGGGCTAATGGAATGCCGGTTTGCGACACCAATATCTCCGGAAGGATGCAGACGAAGACGAGATAGAGCGCGCCGATCACCGTGATTCGGGTCAGCACGTAGTCGATATATTCGGCGGTGCGGTCGCCCGGACGGATGCCGGGAATGAAGCCGCCATGCTTCTTCAGATTATCAGCCGTATCCTTCGGATTGAAAACGATGGCCGTATAGAAGAAGGCGAAGAAGGCGATCAGCGCCGCATAGAGCACCATATAGAGTGGCTGGCCATGACCGAGGGCCGCGACGATCGATGTGGCCCAAGAGGGCATTGCCGTGGTGCTGGCAAAGCCCGCAATCGTTGCCGGCAGAAGCAGCAGCGACGATGCGAAGATTGCCGGAATGACACCTGATGTGTTGAGTTTCAACGGCAGGTGGGACGTATCGCCCTGGAACATCCGGTTGCCGACCTGGCGCTTCGGATACTGGATCAGCAGCCGGCGCTGGGCGCGCTCTACGAAGACGATGATGGCGATGACGGCGATCGCGACGATGATCACGAGCAGGATCAGCGGGGTCGATAGCGCGCCGGTGCGGCCGAGTTCGAGCGTGCCGGCAAGAGCAGTGGGAAGGCCGGCGGCGATGCCGGCGAAGATGATCAGCGAGATGCCGTTGCCGATGCCGCGCGAGGTGATCTGCTCGCCGAGCCACATCAGAAACATCGTGCCGCCGAGCAGCGTCAGAACGGTGGAGACGCGGAAGAACCAGCCCGGGTCGACGACCAAGCCCTGGCCGCTTTCAAGGCCGGCGGCAATGCCATAGGCCTGGAGCGCACCGAGGATAACGGTACCGTAGCGGGTATACTGGTTGATGATCTTACGGCCCTGCTCGCCTTCCTTCTTGAGGTTTTCGAGCGCCGGCACGACCGAAGTCATCAGCTGCACGATGATCGAGGCGGAGATATAGGGCATGATGCCGAGCGCGAAGATCGCCATGCGCTCAACGGCGCCGCCCGAAAACATGTTGAAAAGGCCGAGAATGCCGCCTGCCTGGCCGCGGAAAGCCTGGGCATAGGCTTCAGGATTGAGGCCCGGAAGCGGAATATGCGTGCCAAGTCGGTAGACGAGGAGAGCTGCCAGTGTGAACCACAGGCGCTTCTTCAAATCCTCGGCTTTGGCGAAGGTCGAAAAATTGAGGTTGGATGCCAATTGTTCCGCTGCAGAAGCCATGCGTTTCTCCGCGCTACCAATTCCGGCGTCTATGGGGGACAGACCGGACCCGGAATCAGTATGAAATTATTCAAAACCGGGCTTAGGACGGATTGCAACGCAACCCCATGCCTCACCCTTGTTTTCGAGTCTTACCGGCATGACGCGGGCGCGCCAGCCAAGTTTTTGTGAGGCCCACATATGGGAGCAAAATCGCCCGGTGTGAAGCACCCCGGGCGACATATCATCAGATTATTATTCGGCTGCAGCCGGAGCCGAAAGCAGCGTCACGGTGCCGCCGGCCTTTTCGATCTTCTCGACGGCAGGCTTGGAGGCGCCTGCAACGACGATGGTGATCTTGGCCTTGATCTCGCCGTCGGCGAGAACGCGAACGCCGTCCTTGACGCGGCGGATGACACCAGCAGCCTTGAGGGCAGCTGCGTCAACGGTCGTCTTGGCATCGAGTTTGCCGGCGTCGATCGCCGTCTGGATGCGGGCCAGCGACACGACAACAAAATCGGAAGCGAAAATGTTGTTGAAGCCGCGCTTCGGCAGGCGACGATAAATCGGCATCTGGCCGCCTTCGAAGCCATTGATGGCGACGCCGGAACGGGACTTCTGACCCTTCACGCCGCGACCACCAGTCTTGCCCGAGCCCGAGCCGATACCGCGGCCGAGGCGCTTGCGGCTGTGGGTCGAGCCTTCGTTGTCTTTAATTTCATTGAGTTTCATGAGCGTTTCCTCCGTCTCACTTCTCGTCGACGACGCGAACGAGATGCTGGACAGCACGGATCATGCCACGAACGGAAGGGGTATCCTCCAGCGTGCGGCGACGGTGCATCTTGTTCAGTCCGAGACCGATCAGCGTGCGCTGCTGGACATCCGGACGGCGAATCGGGCTGCCGATCTGTTCGATCGTGACAGTCTTCGCTTCAGCCTTCTTGGTAGCCTTGGCCATCTGTCAAACTCCTCTTATTCTTCAGAGGCGTTGCCGGAGGCGCTACGACGAGCCTGCAGCGTTGCATACTTGATGCCGCGCTGAGCTGCGATGTCCTTCGGGTGAACCTGGTGCTTCAGAGCGTCGAAGGTGGCGCGAACCATGTTGTAGGGGTTCGACGAACCGGTCGACTTGGCGACGACGTCGTGCATGCCGAGCGTCTCGAATACGGCGCGCATCGGGCCGCCGGCGATGATGCCGGTACCGACCTTGGCCGAGCGCAGCAGAACCTTGCCAGCGCCGTGGCGGCCATGAACGTCGTGATGGAGCGTACGGCCGTCACGCAGCGGTACGAAGATCAGTTCGCGCTTGGCGGCTTCGGTTGCCTTGCGGATGGCTTCCGGCACTTCACGTGCCTTGCCATGGCCGAAGCCGACGCGGCCCTTCTGATCGCCGACGACGACGAGTGCTGCGAAACCGAAACGACGGCCGCCCTTGACGACCTTGGCGACGCGGTTGATCGCGACAAGCTTGTCGACGAATTCGCTATCGCGCTCTTCACGGCTCTGGCGGTCGTCCCGCTGCGGCCTTCTTTCCTGTGCCATTGTCCTCTTCCTTTTTCTTTTCCGGGTGCAATCGGCAAACAAATGTGGACCGCATCAGCCTCCCCTTTCGGAGAGTGCCTGCGGTCCGGCGAAAATCCGGCCGGCGCTTTAGGCGTCCGGCCGGAAACTGATCAGAAGGTGAGACCGCCTTCGCGGGCCGCTTCGGCGAGAGCCTTGATGCGGCCGTGATAGATGAAGGCGCCACGGTCGAACACGACTTCCGTAACACCGGCCTTGGAGGCGCGCTCTGCGAGGAGCTTGCCCACAACGGTAGCGGCGGCGGTATCGGCACCGGTCTTCAGAGAACCGCGCAGATCCTTCTCGAGGGTGGAGGCAGACGCAAGCGTCTTGCCGGCCACATCATCGATGACCTGGGCGTAGATGTTCTTCGAGGAGCGATGAACCGACAGGCGCGGACGGCCATTGGCCACCGACTTGAGATGACGGCGCACGCGGTTGGCACGACGTGCAAGTGCTTCTTTCCTGCTAGCCATTTCGCGTGATCCTTACTTCTTCTTGCCTTCTTTGCGGACGATCCGCTCGTCAGCGTACTTGACGCCCTTGCCCTTGTAGGGCTCGGGACCGCGATATTCGCGGATTTCGGCGGCAACCTGACCGACCTGCTGCTTGTTGATGCCGCTGACGACGATTTCCGTCGGCTTCGGAACAACGATCGAGATACCGACCGGCGGCTCGTAGATCACATCGTGGCTGAAACCGAGGGCCAGTTGCAGGTTCTTGCCCTGCATGGCGGCGCGGTAACCGACGCCGTTGATTTCCAGCTTGCGCTCGAAACCGTCCTTGACACCCTTGAAGATGCCTTCGATCATCGTGCGGGACATGCCCCACTTTGCGCGCGCATCCTTGGTCTGGTTCACCGGCGTCACGACGACGGCGTTATTTTCAAGCTTGAGGCTGATTTCGTCGTTAGCAACGAAAAACAGCTCGCCCTTCGGGCCCTTTGCAGTCACCTTCTGGCCATCGACCGTAGCCGTGATCCCAGCAGGTACCTGAACGGGCTTCTTACCGATACGAGACATGTTTCAATCCTGTCTGTTCGCTATGGAGATCCCTGCCCGATCTTAGAAGACCGAGCAAAGAACCTCGCCACCAACGTTCTGTTCGCGAGCCTGGTGATCGGCCATCACACCTTTCGGAGTCGAAAGGATGGTGATGCCGAGACCGTTCGCGACCTGCGGAATGGACTTGACCGAGACATAAACCCGGCGGCCCGGCTTGGACACACGGCCGATCTCACGGATCACCGATGCGCCTTCATAATATTTCAGCTCGATGCTGAGTTCCGACTTGCCATTGCCGAAATCGACAACGGAATAGCCACGGATGTAGCCTTCGGACTGCAGAACATCGAGAACACGTGCACGGAGCTTCGAAGCAGGCGTCGAGACCGACGACTTGCGGCGGGAAGCGCCGTTACGGATGCGAGTGAGCATGTCGCCCAACGGATCAGTCATTGTCATGTAACCTGCTCCTTACCAGCTCGACTTGACGATACCCGGCACCTTGCCGAGATTGCCGAGTTCACGCAGCGCAATACGCGACATGCGCAGTTTGCGGTAATATGCGCGCGGACGCCCCGAAACTTCGCAACGGTTGCGAATACGGGTCTTCGATCCATCACGCGGCAGGGATGCCAGCTTGATCGAGGCCTTGAACCGCTCTTCGATCGGAAGAGCCTGGTTCATGATGATCGCCTTCAACCCAGCCCGCTTAGCGGCCTGGTTAGCGACCGTAGTACGGCGGCGCTTGTTCTTTTCAACTGCGCTTGTCTTCGCCATGTCAGGTTCCTTTTCTACGCTCGTCGTTACGGTTATTGACGGAACGGGAAGCTGAACTCTTTCAGAAGAGCCCGTGCTTCGTCGTCGGTCGTCGCCGTCGTGCAAACGATGATGTCCATGCCCCACATCTGATCAACCTTGTCGTAGTTGATCTCAGGGAACACAATGTGCTCCTTGATGCCCATGGCGAAGTTGCCACGGCCGTCAAAGCTTTTCGGGTTCAGGCCGCGGAAGTCGCGAACGCGCGGGAGCGCGATGTTCACGAGACGGTCCAAGAACTCGTACATGCGGGCGCCGCGCAGGGTGACCTTCGCGCCGATCGGCATCTGTTCGCGGACCTTGAAGCCTGCGATAGAGTTACGTGCGCGGGTGATGACCGGCTTCTGGCCGGCAATCGCTGCGAGGTCGGCGGCAGCTACCGTCGGCTTCTTCGAGTCAGCGGTCGCTTCGCCGACACCCATGTTGATCACGATCTTGTCGAGCTTCGGAATCATCATCTCGTTGGCGTAGGAGAACTGCTCCTGCAACGCCTTGCGGATGCGCTCGACATATTCCTTCTTGAGCCGCGGCTCATATTTTGCCTCAGCCATCGATCACTTCTCCAGAACGCTTGGCCACACGGACCTTCTTGCCGTCAACAACCTTGAAACCGACGCGGGTCGGCTTGCCGTCCTTGTCGATGATTGCAACGTTGGACAGGTGAACCGGGGCTTCCTTGTTGATGATGCCGGCTTCCTGGGTCTGCGTCTGGCGCTGGTGGCGCTTGACGACGTTGACGCCACGAACAACGGCACGATCTTCCTTCGGCATGACCTGGACAACTTCGCCGGTACGGCCCTTGTCCTTGCCAGCGAGCATGACGACCTTGTCGCCCTTACGAATCTTCTGCATCGCTTCGCTCCTTACAGTACTTCGGGAGCCAGCGAGATGATCTTCATGTGGTTCTTGGCGCGAAGTTCGCGCGGAACCGGTCCGAAGATACGGGTGCCGATCGGCTCTTTCTTGTTGTCGATGAGGACTGCTGCGTTGGTGTCGAAGCGGATGACGGAGCCATCTGCACGACGGATGTCCTTGGCGGTGCGAACGACAACCGCCTTCATCACGTCACCCTTCTTCACGCGGCCGCGCGGGATCGCTTCCTTGATCGAAACGACGATGACGTCGCCGATCGAGGCATACTTGCGCTTCGAGCCGCCCAGCACCTTGATGCACATGACACGACGTGCGCCGGAATTATCCGCGACGTCGAGGTTTGTTTGCATCTGAATCATATCAGGTCGCCTTCTTGGTTTACCGGAATGGTTGGGCTAGCCCCCTACTCCGGCTTATGAAAATTTTCGCCGGCCGAGCTGCCATGACGGCAGCACAGACGCGGCAATAGCTGAATAGCGCGGGATCGATCGTGCCAGGGTGGTTTCCCGAACGGGACCTTCCGTGCGCTCAAAGCAAAAGAACGCCCGGCATTCGAGCGTTCTGACGCTGCTTCATACAGATATTTCGGCGAGACGCAAGGCCTCGCACAAAATTCTGTTACTTGCCCTGGGCGGAAATCACCGTCCAGCACTTGTCCTTGGAGATCGGCGCGCATTCCTCGATGGATACGGTATCGCCAATCTTATACTGGTTGTTCTCGTCGTGGGCCTTGTACTTCTTGGAACGACGAACGGTCTTCTGGAGCAGCGGGTGAGCGAAACGACGCTCGACACGAACCACTACCGTCTTCTCGTTCTTGTCGCCAACGACGACGCCCTGCAGGATGCGCTTCGGCATATTTTTCTTCCTTTAGGCCTTAACTTCTGCCGCCTTCTGGCGGGCAATGGTTTTCACGCGGGCGATGTCCTTGCGGACTTCGTTGATGCGCGAGGACTTTTCGAGCTGGCCGGTCGCCTTCTGGAAGCGCAGGTTGAACTGCTCCTTCTTCAGCTTGGCAAGCTCGTCCTTGAGTTGGTCGGCGGTGAACGCGCGAACGTCTGAGGCTTTCATGAGCTCAATCCCTTACTCTGCAATGCGCTGAACGAAGCGCGTCTTGACCGAGAGCTTGGCAGAGCCGAGGCGAAGCGCCTCACGGGCGATTTCTTCGCTGACACCGTCGATCTCGAACATCATACGGCCAGGCTTGACCTTGCATGCCCAATATTCAACGGAGCCCTTACCCTTACCCATACGGACTTCGGTCGGCTTTTTGGTTACCGGAACGTCCGGGAACACGCGGATCCATACACGGCCGGCGCGCTTCATATAACGCGTGATCGCGCGGCGGGCCGCTTCGATCTCGCGCGCATTGACGCGGTTGGGTTCCTGTGCCTTCAGGCCGAATTCGCCGAATGCCAGGTCAGAACCGCCCTTGGCGACGCCCTTGATGCGGCCCTTGAACTGCTTGCGGTACTTGGTACGCTTTGGCTGCAACATTTTCTTATTCTCCGAACTTCTCTGCCACGCGCGCTATCAAGCGTTGTCGCGGCGACGGTCTCTGTCGCGGTCACGATCACGGCTTGCCGGACCCTGGGCGTCACCTTCCATCGCGCGGCGCTCGGAAGCCATCGGATCATGCTCAAGGATTTCGCCCTTGAAGATCCAGACCTTGATGCCGCAGATGCCGAACGCGGTTTCTGCTTCAGCCGTGCCGTAGTCGATGTCGGCGCGCAGCGTGTGCAACGGCACACGACCTTCGCGGTACCATTCCGTACGGGCGATTTCAGCGCCGCCGAGACGGCCAGCGCAGGTGATCTTGATGCCTTCGGCGCCAAGACGCATCGCGGACTGAACGGCGCGCTTCATGGCGCGACGGAAAGCCACGCGACGCTCGAGCTGCTGGGCGATCGACTGAGCGACCAGCGTCGCATCGACTTCGGGCTTGCGCACTTCGACGATGTTGAGGTGCGTTTCCGAATTGGTCATCTCCGACAGCTTCTTGCGGAGCTTGTCGATGTCAGCGCCCTTGCGGCCGATGATCAGGCCCGGACGTGCCGAGTGGATCGTGACGCGGCACTTCTTGTGCGGACGCTCGATGACCACCTTGGAGATCCCGGCCTGCTTCAGTTCGCTCATGACGAACTTGCGCATCTTCAGGTCTTCGTGCAGCAGCTGACCGTACTCGGCATTGTCCGCAAACCAGCGGCTATCCCAGGTACGGTTGATTCCGAGACGGAAACCGATTGGATTGATTTTCTGACCCATTATGCGGCCTCCTCTGCTGCCTGCACTTCACGAACGACGATCGTCAGGTGCGCGAAGGGCTTTTCGATGCGCGACGCGCGACCGCGGCCACGAGCGTGGAAACGCTTCATGACGATCGACTTGCCGACATAGGCCTCGGCGACGACCAGCGAGTCGACGTCGAGATCGTGGTTGTTCTCGGCGTTGGCGATCGCAGATTCGAGCGTCTTCTTGACGGCGCCTGCGATGCGCTTGCGGGAGAACTCCAGCTCAGCGAGTGCGCGCTCGACCTTCTTGCCACGGATAGCCGCAGCAACCAGGTTGAGCTTCTGGGGGCTGACGCGGAGCGTGCGGGCGACTGCTTGCGCCTCGTTGTCCTTCAGCCGGCGTTCGGCTTTTGCCTTGCCCATTGTTACTTCCTCTTCGCCTTCTTGTCCGCGCCGTGACCGTAGTAGGTGCGGGTCGGAGAGAATTCACCGAATTTGTGGCCGACCATGTCTTCATTGACGCTGACCGGGATATGCTTGCTGCCGTTGTAGACGCCGAAGGTGAGACCGACGAACTGCGGCAGGATCGTGGAGCGACGGCTCCAGATCTTGATCACTTCACTACGACCGCCTTCACGAACCTTCTCAGCCTTCTTGAGAAG